>NZ_LS999521.1:907872-1210496 GCF_900520355.1 Acinetobacter calcoaceticus
TTTAGAAGGGCAGCCAGTAAACAGTATTTTAAAAAATTGCTCGAGAACAGAAAAATTATTATTGCTAAAATCCGCAGGATCATCTCTAGGAAGTTTTCATCGAGAGATTAATTCTTGTCGTTTACATGAGATGAATTTCTGGAAGGGACGAGATAATTCTTCTGAATATCCAACTTTATGGAGCGAACATTTAAAATTAATGACATCAAAGTGGATGTCCCGTATTGATCCATCTAAAGCTGACTATCAAGAATTTAGTTATGAGTTGAATGTATTGCTTTCATATTGCAAAGATTTACGAGAACCAAAGCAGTTGAGTCTTTTGCATTGTGACTATATTGGTCGGAACCTTCTTGCAACTAACAGTAATAAAATCTCTGGTGTTTTAGATTTTGAGGCCGCCCGTATTGGAGATGCGGTTTATGATCTAGCGAAGATGGTCTGGGTAGATATAGATTTCTCTGATTTAGAATTAAGAAATTCATTTCTACGAGGTTGGGAAATCACTTATGGGGAAGAAGTTCCTCAAAGGGAATTTTTATGCTATGTCGGTATTCAATGTCTTGCAGCAATAGCTTGGACAGATAAAAATAAGCCTATGGAAGATTATACTATCTTTAGAACTTCAGCCATTAAGACATTAAAAATAGTATTAGAAGAGTTGCAGATAAAGTTTTAGTAAATTTTTAGTTTCATTAATAAATATTGCTAATGTGTGGTAAGTAATCTTATTTTGATTTTAGAAAAACACCTATCTAATAAATTACTATAGAACTTAACCAATTGTCTCTTTATCTGAAAAATTTCTAAACCTTAAATTTTTACCATACAATCAAAAATCACAATAAAATTAAGGTGAAATAATGAAAAAAATATATTGATTCTTAGCTTATTAATTATCAGTGTACAGAGTTGGGCCGAGTGTAAAATTGGTGATCTAGAGATTGATCCAAGTGCTTCACAAACACCAGAAGGGACACCAAATCCAAGCAACTATATAACAATAACTGGGCAGAAAGTGTTAACTAAGGCTTTGGCTAATATAAACATAGGAACACTGATAAAAACTAAATCTGATACCAATATTGCTCAGTCTAATGTAATTGCTTTTGAATATATTTTCAAGAAACCAATAAATCTAAATTCAAATGAACTAGCTTCAGGGTTTATCACAGGAACAAGTAATTTTGATGGTATTGTTTTTGCTGCACCAAGTTTTGGAAGTGCATATGGTTCACAGCAGAATTTATTTATGAGTTCTATTTCTGGAAACATAACCCCAACTCAGACACAAAATGAAGTTTTAGCAAATGAAACAGTGAGAGTTGGGATTTATTATAATCAAATCAGCAAGAAAACTGGTTATATTGTAAATGGCGTAGATAGGGGATACACATGGAGTTATACAACCCCATTAAGCAAAATGAAGTTTGCTATTGCAATTGAAGAGGGATTTTATGCTTCCAACTCTAGTGCCCTTGGTAAAGAAATATCATTTGAAATCGTATCTGATCATTCAAAACTACAATTTACCTATCCAACAGGCACTACAGATATTTGTGGAACGCCTCTTTAAAAAATAAATCACATGTCCAAATACTGCCTTACTATATTAGTGAGGCAGTTTTTAATAGTCTATTGAGTACTCTATTTCTAAATTCGGAATCAAATAAAATAACTTATACATTCTTATTTATTAATATTGAAAGGTTACTCCTTTAAAATCATTTTTTAAGTTATTTATAAAATTAGTACAAGCATTTATTAACTCTGGATATGTTACATAAATATTGTTTTGATCTTTATTGAACCAAACTGAGTTAATTCTCCATAAATTATCTTTTTCTTTTTCAAAAGTGAGAATATTTTTTTCTTCAAACTCCATAGAGGAATAAGAAAAATTTGGTTTCTCATCTCTATCAAGCCATTGTTTTATGTAAATGGCAAATTCCAATAAGAGTAGATACTCTTCATTGAAGATAATTTTATTTTTAACTTTAATTATCAAAGTACCTTCAATTTCTGATGAAACAATAGGATCTATGGTAGAGCTTTGTGGGCCATGCGTGATTGTATAGGAAATTTCCATATTACCTTTTTTGAGTTTTATATAGTAGAAATTTTGATAAATTATTTATTCTAAAGATATTTTTATTAATTCAGCTTTTAGCCAATTAAAAAAATTAATAAAATCAGTTTCAGATTGAAAGTAAATATTTGCTTCATCTGTAAAGATCTTCCAATCTAATAAATCATCATTTATTAGCTTTGAAATTTCATCAATACATATAGGAATTTCATCAGGATTTTTTTGAAAATAATTTAAAATATCTTGATTACTTTCAAGAATATCTAAATATCCCAGAAAAAATCCTATTAGATATCTATATTTATCTAAATATGTGGCCATGAAACTCCCTTTAGCTAAACCATGTACAGGTTCATCTACTTCAAAATTGACATTATATTTTTCTAGTAATAGTGTTGCAGTTTGATGTGCGCGTATATATTTGACACTATTATATGATCAATCTCGGATAATTTTGAACAAATTTCTGCTCAAGGCAATCTATGAAGAGAATAATTTTAAAAAATGGTATGGTATATCCATTAAGGTTTAGAGAAAAAGAATGACAGCTCGTGCTCTTGAACAAGCAATTAAGAATTTAGTTAAAGCTGCACAAATCGATAACTTTGGTGATGTAGAAGCTGTTGATACAGCTCTTGTAGAAGTTATGATTTTTAATGATCCTTCAGTGATTCGACCCTTAATTCGGTTAATAGAAGATAGTGCCCAATACGATGAGGCAATATTTTCGATCATACATAGTATTGAATCTTTTGATGATGATGTTTATATAACTGAATTCCTAAAAGAGTTACCTTATTTTGTGAATAAATCTCCCAAATGGGCTTTAATTTTACTTAAGAGAATATTAAATAGTGATAGTGCAAGAGAAGTCCTTACTGAAAAGCTCTATTCGACCTCTTCAGAGATTAAGTCGGCAGTTTTATGTATTGTTGCAATAATTAATAAAGAGAGTTCGAAGTTTTAGAAAAACAGTTGGTGTGATGGTTGCAGCAAAAACAGGTTTATAAATTATTTAGTGTTGAAATAAATATTCTATTTAAATGTATTTTGATGGTAAATATTTAATGAAAACACTCGCCATGGATAAAAAGTAAATAAAATATATAATGCATCTAATATATTTGTATTTTTTTATCTTGTAAATGCTATATAAAAATAATGAGGTGATAGATATGAAGAAAATTATAGATATAAAAAGTAATGATAGGATATATCTATCTTCACTCCACTCCCATTCGCTCAGATTGTAGTAGTAATGAATTTTTAGATAAAAATAAGTTAGTAGTACTAATAGAATATTAACTAAAATATTAAGAAGATGATTTATTGCTTTTATTTCAGAACTCCTTTTATTATTTTAAATCTATGTAGAAATTTTTCACTATAATTGTTTTATCGCCCTGTTATATTTTTACACTGGAAATATATTGAAACTAAGTTTTATTTTCTTGGGCGAGTATAGTATAAAAGTCTGCTAATAAATTACTTCCTATAACTACTTCTTTATCATTTTTATCTGTATATTTTAAACAAAAGTTACCCTGTTCTTTATCTAAAGAAGTAGATCCATCTATAATTCCTAAAATTGTACTCGTTGTATCAATAATAGTCTGCTGGATAATTGAAAATAGAATTTTTTGTTCTTTTTCCTCTAGTTTTTTAAATAGATATAAAGCATCTTTCCAATATTGAATTGTATTATCTGGTATATCTTTAGTGTTGAATGTTTCTATGTAAAATTCCATGGCCTCATCAAGAACACTATTTTTAAGTTTATTAATAAAATCTTCAGTTTTCATAATTAATCCTATTTTTTCTTAAACTAAGTGGGATATCTAGCTTTATTCATTTCTAAAAGTTCCTGTAGGAATTTATTAGGAATAGCAGAATATACTACTTTTTCAATTGTCTGTTTTCCATCTTAAATGAATTGAACACGCTAGCTCTAGGCTGTTTTTCTCCCCTTTATAAACCCTCATTTAACAATAACTCACTCATTATTTATCCTTACTTTTTAATGATCTATTTTAAAACAAATGTCATTTTGTGTGCTTGACTGCAAAAGGGCAGAGCACTATCCTTTGCCTGCTGGCCTACATTGCCAGTCGGTTTTAGCAGACCGTACTCAAGAGCATTGAAAAAACTCGTTTTTTTAATGTGAACTCGTTCGTCTCCCTTTTGTTGCGGTAGGACGGAAGGGGGACACCTTCGGGTGTGCTGGGTCTTGAGCCAGTCTGCTAACCCCCTTTCGTTCTGCCACCATAATTCTATAAATGTCTGGCAGAACTCCCAATAAAAAGGAGTTGGCTTTGCACATTCTTAATTTCTTGGCAGTCTTTGCCAAAAGCTATAACGACACAACGTAAATTATATTTAGCAGCTTGATGACCTTTAAGGTTCTCAGGCTTTAAGTCATTACGGCTCAAAAAAATTGCATCAACAATAAAACTTGAGATGTGCCAAGCGCAGTCTTTATGGCTTTGCTGTGCCTTTTTTTCTCCCAGAAAGGGCACAGGCTTTTTTTATCTCATTTATATACAACAAAAATTTATTTTATAACGGTAAAACTATGCCACATTCAGATCTTCCATTTCGTGCTTTAAGCGTACTTCATACCTCCCGATTTCTTTTTAATAAATACGGCTTTCATAAAGTCGGGGTGGACCGCATTATTGAATCTTCGAAAACTCCCAAAGCGACTTTTTATAATTACTTTCACTCAAAAGAACGGCTCATTGAAATGAGTTTAACCTTTCAAAAAGATGGGCTTAAACATGAGATACTTTCAATTATTTACGTTCAAAAAGAGTTAACGCTGCTTGAAAAGCTTCGCAAAATTTACTTTTTACATGCCGATTTAGATGGACTCTATCATTTGCCCTTTAAAGCCATTTTTGAAATTGCGAAAACACATCCAAAGGCGTATCAGGTGGTGGTTGAATATCGAAAATGGTTCATTAATGAAATCTATAATTTACTTTTAACAGCCAATTCAAATGCTTCAAAACAAGATGCACACATGTTTTTGTTTGTGATTGATGGGGCAATGGTTCAACTTTTAGACCCAAATAAGGCAGGGGAAAGAGAAAAATTACTAGATTATTTTCTAATTTCTTGGGGGAAGTAAGGTGAAAAGTGTAAGGATAATAAAAGATGAAATATAAATAAGCTATTTTTTAAAACCAATTTTTGATGTTGAGCTGAATTGCTAAGCACCCTGCAATGCAGGAAGATTCGCTAAATATCGAGAGTTGGTTGGTTTTTTAATTTTTATATTATTACCAATTATAAAAAATCATGGCTTAAATAATGTGACTGAAGTTATGTTATGAATTATTTCTGTGGATTGTTTTGGCATATAGTTTCATAGTCATTACATAGGTTACTTTTTGTTCAATTACTCTTACATATAGCAACGTTATATCCATCATACTTTCTTAGAAATCTGACTAACGGACAAAGTCAGAATAAGCAGGAGAAATAATAATGCCCCAATTTTTAATTATTGCGGAGAAGGTTTATAAAAAATTTGAAGATTCAAAATTGTTCTCTGACAATATTATTGAGCAGTTGAATAGTTTAGTAAGTATTATCCGACAAGAGCTAAAAGGAACACCTTATAAACTTAAGTATAATTTTATTAACTTTGAAGAGTGTCTCAGCAAGCCTTTAAGTGAATGTATGGTTAAGCTGGATATCAGTTTAATGCCTTCTTATAAGAATAAGTGCGAATATATTATGTCGTTGGGAAGCTTTATTGAAAGAATAACAACAGGCGGTCAACGGAAATTTCCTCCTTTGAAAAAGCATAAGCCGCATACGGTTTTACAAGATATGGGGAGCGAAGAAGTTAAAGCGCATAAGGTAGATCTCGGAAAAATGATTACGAATTATTTTGATTCACCTGAATTTAAGAAAGTTTTGGGAAAGAATTAAAAAAATCCTGAAGTATTAAATAGATAGAGATAGCACCACACTTTCATAGTTGATGGAGCATTTTGAATATTTCGCTTTAAATAAGATTCAAAATTAGATTTATAGTGAATCTCAAATTAAAGGCTTCCAATTGTTCATAATAGAATAAGAAGCGTATGGAAGCCTGAAATCTGACTAATAACTTAGAATGTATTTTGAATAATTACATCATCAAAAGGAAGTTTACCCACACGTGGGTACGGTTGAGATGCTGATTTACCAACGGCAATCATTAAGCACACCACATGATCTTCAGGTAAGTTAATTAACTTCGCCATTGCATCAAAGTCAAAACCATCCATTGGGCAACTGTCTAGACCATGCTCTTGAGCAAGAAGCATTAAGGTCTGAGCAAAAATACCCGCACTACGCATCACTTCGTCACGTTGGGTTTGTGGACGGTCACGGTAATATTGATCAATTGCGCCTACCATAATATTTTGCACTTCTGGCGAAGCCCCATCCCAAACACGTTTAGCATCGGCTTCCCACGAGCTTACTTTCGCGCATAACACAATCAGTAAAGAAGCTTCGGTAACTTGTGGCTGGTCCCAGGCAATGGTACGAATTTTTTGTCTGAGTTCAGCGTCTTCAATCACAACAGGGCGCCAGTGCTGCAAATTAAATGCACTTGGTGCATTTGCTAAAACTTCTTGTAATAACTGTTGTTTATTTTCTTCAGAGAGTTGAAATGATGGGTCGAAGCGTTTAATTGCGCGGCGTTGCTGAATGGCATCAATAACGTTCATAAGACATTCCTATTTGTTGGTTTAACCGTTTTAAAAATAACGAAGTAATGTTTAGCGGTGGTTCTGATTAAACTTAATTAATCTAGCAATATCAATGGTTCTCTCGAAAATGAGTTCCGATGCATGTTCGCAAGCTTGTTCTAATGTGATTGGACCGTTTGTCAGTGAAAAAGCAGCCGTAACGCCGTGTTGATAAAGCGCTTGGTAGCCTTCGCCTAAAGTGCCTGCAATCACAATAACAGGTATATTTTTCATTTTCGCGACTCGACTCACACCAAAAACTGTTTTGCCATTTAAAGTCTGTCGGTCAAATTTGCCTTCACCCGTAATGACCCAATCTGCATTAGAGACTTTATTGGCAAGCTGATTGAGTTCAGCTACAACTTCGACCCCAGCTTTAAACTCTGCATTTAAAAAACTTTTAGCAGCAAAACCTAACCCCCCAGCCGCACCAGAACCAGCTTCATCTCTTTTATCGAAACCGAGCAATTGTGCCGAGACATCCGCAAAATGGGCAAGGGCTTGGTCAAGTAGTTGTACTTGAGCAGGGGTAGCACCTTTTTGTGGACCAAAAATATGTGATGCACCATTTGGACCACAAAGTGGATTTGTGACATCGGCAGCCAATAAAAAACGTGTCTGGTGAATACGCGGGTCGAAATGAGTTAAATCAATTTTTGACAATATTTGTAAAGCAAGACCACCATCGGGTAAAAGGTGTTGGTTCGAGTCTAATAAACGTGCACCTAATGCAGTTAATAAACCAGTACCACCATCATTGGTTGCACTACCGCCTACTGTTAAAATAATTTCTTTTGCACCCGCGTCCAAAGCTTCCCTAATGAGCTGGCCTGTTCCAAATGTTGTGCTGTGACAAGCATCGCGTTGTGAGGGGGGAACTAGCTGAATACCACTCGCTTGAGCCATTTCAATTATGGCTATTTTTTGTTTTTCTAACCAACCCCATTTTGCCTGAACAGGTTGACCTAAGGGGCCAGTTACTGTTTTTTCACGCCACTGGCCATCGCAGACTTCTAATATTGCTTCAATTGTGCCTTCACCACCATCTGCCATGGGGCATAAAATCGTTTCGGCTTCAGGAAAAACCTCATTCCATCCTTTGGCAATTGCCTGAGCTACATACAACGCAGATAGGCTGTCTTTAAAAGAGTCAGGGGCAATTACGACCTTCATAAGTTCTCTAAATTTAATTTCTTTTCAAATAATTTATACTGCTTAAAGCACTAAAAGCCTAGCTAAAGTCTTGTAAATTTCAGTGTGAAAAGTAATTAGGGAACATTAAAAATATAAAAGTAATTATGTTTTTATCTGTAAAAATTAAATCTTATAAATTTTAAATTTTTGATATTTATTGATTTTTTTAAAATTATGGATGGGATTAGAATAATTGTAATTGTAACGGATATGGCACATATTATAACAAGAGATGAGTCTGCTTTTGCAAAGTCATGGATAAGATAAAAAGCAAACCCATGTTATTAATTAAGAGATGAGTTAACTAATTTTACCATAATGAAAATGTGACCAAATGGAATGAGCTGATCTCGAAAGTACAATTAAGAGGATGAACAAGTGGATAATTCAGAAGAACAAAAGCATATACAAGAAAATAATGGCTTTGCGCGAATTGAACCCTACACGCATCCTGCTGGGGGATGGGGTGCGTTACTCAGCGTTGCTCGAAATTTAAAACGACAAGATATTTTAAAAAAAGGTTCTATTACCTTACTCAACATTAACCAACCAACAGGTTTTGATTGTCCGGGCTGTGCATGGCCCGAAAAGAAAAATGCTCATGCCTTTAATTTCTGTGAAAACGGAGCAAAAGCGGTTGCATTTGAAGCGACCAGCAAAACAGTGACTCCTGAATATTTTGCAAACCACACATTAAGTTGGTTATCAGAACAAAGTGATTTTTTTCTTGAAGATTTAGGTCGCTTAACTGACCCAGTCCGCTACGATGCCGCAACTGATAAATATGTAGCAATTTCATGGGATGAGGCATTTCAACTCATTGCCAAACATCTGCATGCGTTAGACCATCCGGACCAAGCTGCATTTTATACGTCGGGTCGCGCCAGCAATGAAGCTGCGTTTTTATATCAATTGTTTGTACGTAGTTTTGGAACAAATAACTTTCCAGACTGTTCGAACATGTGTCATGAAACCACAAGTGTCGGTTTGCTTGACTCAATTGGTTTAGGCAAAGGCACGGTAACGCTGGATGATTTTGATTTAGCCGATGCTATTTTTAGTTTTGGACACAACCCAGGAACCAATCATCCACGTATGTTAGGAACTTTACGAGAAGTCTCTAAACGTGGCGGAAATATTATTGCGATTAACCCAATTAAAGAGAGAGGGCTTGAGCGTTTCCAAGACCCACAAGCACCACTTGAAATGATGACCAATGGTAGTACACCTATTAGCCGTTATTATTTCCAGCCTAAAATTGGTGGTGACTATGCCTTGATGTTAGGCATTTTAAAGCACTTAAATGAGTGGGATAAAAAAGCCATTGCTTCAGGAAAACCAAGCGTTTTTGATCGAAACTTTATTGCTGTGAATACTATTGGTTTTGATGAAATGATTGCTGAGGTTGAAAGGACTGAATGGCAAGATATCTATAAACACTCAGGGCTATCTGCCGAACATCTGGAAAAACTATCTAAACTGTTTTTAGAGTCAGAGCGTTCGATTTTCTGTTGGGGAATGGGGATTACCCAACACCGCCACGGAACTGCCAATGTTCATATGTTGGCGAACTTGTTATTGGCGCGAGGTCAAATTGGCCGACCGGGTGCGGGATTATGTCCGGTTCGAGGCCATAGTAATGTGCAAGGTGACCGAACCATGGGCATTAATGAGTTACCTAATCCTAAATTACTCGACAACATTGACCGTGTGTTTGGGATTAAATCACCAAGAAAAAATGGTTTTGGCGTGGTTGAAACGATTAAAGCGATGTATGAGGGTGAGGTCAAAGTCTTTATTGGTTTAGGCGGCAATTTCGCGGTTGCAACCCCAGATACGCCGTATACCCAAGAAGCGCTTAAAAAATGTAATTTAACGGTACATGTAGCCACTAAGTTAAATCGTAGTCATTTGATTTGTGGTCAAGATGCATTGATTTTGCCGTGTTTAGGGCGGACCGAAATTGATGAGCAACTTCATGGTCCACAGGCGATTACTGTTGAAGATTCGATGAGTAATGTGCACTTGTCGGCAGGACGTAATACTCCAATTTCTGAAAATATTTTATCGGAACCAGATATTGTGGCAAGAATGGCAGAAGCCGTGTTGCCGGACAGTCAGGTTAAATGGAAATGGTACATCGAAAGCTATGACCGTATTCGTGACTCAATCGCCGATGTGTTTGATGAGTTTCATGACTTTAATTTACGGGTCTATGAACCAGGCGGTTTCCACTTAGAACATCCAGCCAATCAACACGTCTGGAATACAAAAAGTGGTAAAGCACAATTTATGATTACACCACTGAATGAAGTCTATGGCGATAAAGAAAATCAATATGCAGCGGCCTATACGGATAGTAAGGTTTATACCTTAATGACAACCCGTTCTCATGATCAGTACAACACAACTTTATATGGTCTTGATGACCGTTACCGAGGGGTATTTGGGCAGCGCCGTGTGTTGTTTATGAACCAAGTCGATATTGATGAAGCTGGTTTTGAAGCGAACCAGTGGGTCGATATTGAAAGTGTTTTCTCAGATGGTGTGAAACGTATCGTGCATAGTTTCCGTATTGTACCGTACAACATTCCACGGGGTAGTTTAGCCGCTTATTATCCGGAAACTAATCCTCTGGTGGCATTAAGTAGCCATGATCAATATGCCAAGATTCCTGCATCAAAAAGTGTTCCTGTCATTTTGCACGCAGGCAATGCGCCTGAGCATTTTAATCTGGCAACGGCAGTTGACCCTGAAGATGCTGACAGAAAGGTGAGCAGTTTTTAAGTGCAACAGTCTATTTAATATTAAAACTCATATCCGAATGGCGCTCATTCCAAGCGCCATGAACTAAAATAAGGACGTTATTTTGACACCGCATTTATATGGGGTTGAAACCTTAGAAGTACAGCGCTTCAAAAAAACTGAATCTGAAATTGCATTAGACAATATTGTTCAAGAACACCCGATTGCTTTGGTATATAACGGTATTTCTCACGCCGTGATGATGGCAACGCCTACCGATGTGAGTTTATTTGCAAAAGGATTTAGTCTGTCTGAAGGGATTTTAACGAGTTTAAAAGAACTCTACGCCATTGAGGTGCATCAAAGTGAATTAGGTATTGAAGTCGAAATGACGATTTCATCTAGGGCGTTTTTGACTTTAAAAGAACATAGAAGAATGATGGTGGGGCGTACAGGTTGCGGTTTATGTGGTATTGAAAGTTTAGAGCAGTTTCATCTCGATGTTCCTAAAATTACCACCGAACCTTCTAAAGAATGGCTTGCGCAAATTCCGATGGCTATTTCTCACTTAAAGAATCGGCAAGAAATTACGGCTTTGACGGGAGGTGCACATGCCGCAGCTTGGGTCGTTGAAGGTCAAATCATCGCATTATTTGAAGATGTGGGACGCCACAATGCTTTAGACAAATTGCTCGGTTATTTAGCCCAAGAAAACTATGATACAAGTTCTGGTTTTGTTGTCATGACCAGTCGTGCAAGCTATGAATTAATTCGTAAATGCGCTCAGTTGAATATCGGTTTACTAGCATCAATTTCCGCTCCAACCAGCATGGCCATTCGGTTAGCAAAAATATCGGGTCTAACTTTGGCTAGTTTTTGTCGTGGGGATGGCTTTGTTTTATATACCGAATTATGAAGCCTTAAAAGAACCATTAAATAAACTCTCATTAAAAAAATGATCAAAAAGATAGAAATTTACATTTCTATTTTTTCTAATTTTAAGCTAGGCGGGAGTTTTATACTTTATTATCAGACTTCGGTAGGTCGGAGTGTGTCCCAATGTCTTGGTTGCAGTCTCTAAAAGATTGGGCAAAACATCTAAAAAAACAAATTATTATGTTGTGGTTCGCATCGAAGCACCCGCAAATGCCGTGGCTACCAAAAATTATTGCTGTTGTAGCGGTTGCCTATGCTTTTAGTCCCATTGATTTAATTCCAGATTTTATTCCTGTTTTGGGATTACTTGATGAGGCTTTAATTTTACCAATACTCATTTGGTTGGCTGTTCGCTTTACGCCTAAACACGTCATTTTAGAGGCAGAACAACAAGCTGAAGACTGGTTTGAACAACAAGAACGCCGCCCTCAAAATTATTTGGTCGCTGTGTTGATTATTCTAGTTTGGATAACTTTGGCTGTGATGGCTTATTTCTATTTTGGCGGTGATTTATAACTCATAAACGTTAAAAATAGAGAATATTAATTTCAAGGCATTAACATTGTACTTTGCTACAACTCAAAGGATAATAACGTTTTTATAAGCTATGAGTTGCAGACAATGAAAATCGTCGCAGATGAAAACTTGGCATTTACCGATTACTTTTTTTCAGAGTTTGGCGATATTCAACACCATGCAGGGCGTACTTTAACTCATGCAGATGTAAAAGATGCAGAGGCTTTATTGGTTCGTTCGGTAACAGCAGTTAACGAGAGTTTAATTCGAGACACTTCAATAAAATATGTAGGTAGTGCCACAATTGGTACCGATCATTTAGATATTCCAGCTTTAGAAAAACAAGGAATTACATGGGCAAATGCGGCAGGTTGTAATGCCCAAGCAGTTGCTGAATATGTCATTACTGCTTTACTGCATTTAGGTGCCAACCTTTTAGAACAGCAAGAAAAATTTACTCTAGGCATTGTTGGGCTTGGAAACGTGGGTAAACGTTTAGCATATATGGCTCAGTTGCTTGGCTGGCGTGTGATTGGATGTGACCCATATGTACAGTTAAATTCGATTGAGAATGTAAGCTTAGAAACGCTCTTGCAACAAGCGAATGCAATTTCAATTCATGTGCCTTTAACCAAAAATGTTGAGCATGCGACTTATCATCTTTTTAATGAGCAAGCGTTTGCAGCACTTCAACCGAACACGATTTTAATTAATAGTGCGCGTGGCCCAGTCGTTAAAGAAGCAGCTTTAATCGAAGATATTCAGCGTACAAAACGAAAAGTTGTGCTCGATGTGTTTGAACATGAGCCAGTCATCTCAAAAGAGCTTATAGACATGTTGGCTTTGGCAACACCGCATATTGCTGGTTATAGTCTCGAAGGTAAAGCCCGCGGTACGCAAATGATTTATGAAGCATTTTGCCAAAAGTTTGGTTTCGATATAAATAAGCGTTTCGAAACTCAGTTGCCTGCATGTGAAGATTATTTTTCAGGTAATGACTTAAAGACTGTGTTAAAGCAAAAATTAACTGAAATTTATGACATTGCTCAAGACGATGCCAATATTCGTGCTTGTATTAAAGACGGCAAAGTCGAGCAAAAAGCATTTGATTTATTGCGTAAGAATTATCCGCTGCGTCGGGAATGGGCAGCACATGGAGGGCCGCAGGCATGAGTTTAAGTTATCAACCTACTTGTTCAATTGATGCCTTAAAAGCACGTGCCAAACTCTACAATCAAATTCGTCAGTTTTTTGCTGAACGAGCTGTTATGGAAGTTGAGACACCTCTAGTTTCACAAGCAGGCGTAACCGATGTGCATTTAGCGTCTGTTCAGGCTTTACGTCATATTAATGGGAAATTGCAAACTCAATATTTGCAGACCTCACCAGAGTTTGCCATGAAACGGTTATTGGCGAGTGGTAGCGGGCCGATTTACCAGATTTGTAAGGTTTTTCGAGACGATGAACACGGGCGTAAACACAATAGTGAATTTACGATGCTCGAATGGTACCGCCCGAGTTTTGACCTAAAAGCTTTAATGCATGAAACGGCCGATTTATTGCAAACCTGCTTGCAGCATCGTTTTGGTGAAGTTCGTCCATTTATTTTAAGTTATAAACATGCCTTTCAGGACCGTTTAGACATTAACCCATTACAAGCAACTTTGAAGCAACTCAAAGAAACTGCAAATCGTGTGGGCTTAAACCTTGATTTAGGTGATGACCGTTTAGCTTATATCGATTTGTTATTTTCACATTTTGTTGAACCAAGTTTGGGATTTGATGCACCTGTCTTTTTAACTGACTTTCCACCAGAAATGGCATCTTTAGCAAAGGTGAAACTCGATGAAGATGGGGAAGAGGTTGCTGCTCGTTTTGAGGTCTATATTGAAGGTTTAGAGCTGGCAAATGCGTACGATGAATTGCTTGATGCTGAAGTTTTACGTTCACGCTTTGAAGCAGATAATGCCGAGCGAGCTAAGCAGGGTCTTCATGTTATGCCTTTAGATGAACATCTATTAGCTGCTTTACCTCATATGCCAGAATGCTCAGGAATTGCTCTAGGCGTAGATCGTCTATTAATGGTTGCAATGGACCAGCTTCAAATTGAAAAAGTGATTACATTTCCAGCAGACATTGCTTAAAAACTAACAAATAAAAAAGCCACAATATTGTGGCTTTTTTATTTAGAGCTTATTCAGCTTAAGCTTGTTGAATACCTGCAACAACCCAGTCTTGCTGAGAGCCAGCAGGTTTAACAAAGTGCCAGATTTCAGCAAATGGCTGTGGCAAGCTGTTTAGATCTTCACTCACTGTACCAGTGAAACGTACGCTTACTACGTATTGACCATTTTCAGTCGCACTATCTACAACCATCGCATTGAGGTTACTAAACTCGGCAACATCTTGATCTTGGTTTTCCATGATGTCGTTATACATAGAAGTATAAAGTTCTGGCGTTAAGTAACGGCGAATTTCTTCAATGTTACTTGCAGTATTCATCGATTGGATGTGGTTAAAACGTTGACGTGCAATACGCAAGAAAGAAGCTGGTTCACTACCGTCTGGAAGTTGATTGCCATTACTGGTCGTTACACCGCCAAAAGGAGCTTGGGTTGCAGCACCACCAGTCACAGACTGTCCAAAGATATTTGTATTATCTCCAGCATTACGTGGTGTCGCTTGTGGTGCAGCAGAACGGCCAAATGGATTTTGACCGCCATTGTTTGGTGCGTATGGGTTATTAGCCGTTAGTTTTTTTTTTGATCCCAATTTACGGAATACAAAGAAAGCTAAAGCAGCTGCAAGTAACACCCAAATCCAGCCCGGGATACCACCTTTTTTCTCTTGTTGAGCTTCAGCCTGAGTGGCTTGCTGTTCAGTTGATGTCGGTTTGTCGTCAGCTAAAGCATTTGCTGCAACAGCACCTACGGCAGCACCAGCCACACCAGCTGCAACCATTGAACCAACACCCGGACCAGATCTTTGAGGCGCAGTAGCAGGTTGTTGAGCAGGAGTCACTTGACGAGGTTGTTGATATGACTGGCTTGACGTAGTAGAGCGTGCCATACCGTGGCTTTTACCACCACCCGCACGTTTAGCTTCAGCAAGAGGAGAAATTGCTAAAGCAGCCATTAAAATACCGCTAATCAAGCCACGCTGGTGTACTTCCATAGGAAATTCCTGTTTAAAATTAATTTACAATAGTATTTATGCAGGCATTTACCCTAAATTTCAACTATAAAAGTATATTTTTTATGTCAATTCATCACTCAATTGCATAGCTTCGGTCAAGGCTTCATGCAAACGGGCAACGGCAATGACCTGAACCCCTGGAATTGCTTTTTGCGGCGCATTGCCTCTTGGTAAAATGACATATTTAAAACCATGTTTAGCCGCTTCTTTTAAACGCTCTTGGCCATTAGGAACTGGGCGAATTTCACCAGAAAGACCAACTTCGCCAAAAACCGCAAGCTGCTGTGGTAAAGCCTTAGTACGTAAACTTGAAGCACATGCTAATAAAACTGCTAAATCTGAACCTGTTTCAGTAATTTTTAAGCCACCTACAATATTTACATAGACGTCTTGTCCTGTTGTCTGGACGCCTCCGTGACGGTGCATGACAGCAAGAAGCATGTTTAAACGGTTTTGTTCAAGACCTAATGCGACACGACGTGGTTGGCCTTGTGCATCGTCAACCAATGCTTGTACTTCGACTAAAAGAGGGCGAGTACCTTCACGGCTAATCATGACGATTGAACCCGGAATCGCTTCATCATAACGACTCAAAAAAATAGCAGAAGGGTTAGCAACTTCACGTAACCCTTTATCTGTCATCGCGAATACACCCAGTTCATTGACTGCACCAAAACGGTTTTTAACTGCACGAATCATTCGATAGCGTGAGTCGGATTGACCTTCAAAGTAAAGTACACAATCCACCATGTGTTCTAAAACACGAGGGCCTGCAAGAGCACCTTCTTTAGTGACATGACCAACAAGAAATAGTGCCGTACCACTATTTTTTGCATAACGTGTAAGTAATGCAGCAGATTCACGAATTTGAGAAACACCACCTGGCGCCGATTGAAGGGTTTCGGTGTAAAGTGTCTGAATAGAATCTAAAATAGCCACAGCAGGCTTTTCTTGTTCTAGAACCTCACAAATTCGTTCTACGCAGGTTTCGGCCATGGCCTTTAACTTGTCAGTAGGTAAATCAAGACGTTGAGCACGAAGAGCAACCTGAGATAACGATTCTTCACCCGTAATATAAAGTGCGGAGCTTTTCGCGCTTGCCATATGGGTTGCTGTTTGTAACAGAATGGTCGATTTACCAATACCAGGATCACCACCAATCAGTACGACTGAACCGGTAACTAAACCTCCGCCAAGTACACGGTCAAATTCGCTAATACCTGTCTGTAAGCGGGTTTCATGGGAAACTGAGACTTTATTGAGTGTTGTAATATTGGCGGCTTGGCCTGCATAGCCCCCAGTTTTGGGGCGTGCTCGGTGCGCAGTGGTTGGTTCAAGTCTGACTTCGGTCAGGCAATTCCATTCACCACACTCTGAACATTGACCTGCCCATTTAAGATGATCGGCACCACATTGCTCGCAACGGTAAATAGTTTTGACTTTACTCATAAAAAATTGAAATTTTGCTCGATATTATATAAATATAGTTCTATAGAGAGTCCTTAGCTCTTTTTCCTAAATTTTTCATGTAAAAGATTAGGAATTAGAAAAGCGGAGCTTTTTAGGAACTAAAAGGGAAAGACATCAAAAATAACACGATATAGGATTTTTACAAGTCAGATAGAGTTTGTTTTCAGTGGATATAAAAAATCTAATCTATCCCCAAGGAAGGTGTTTTTACTAACGTATATATCTACCTGTTTATTATAGAGATGGCATGGATATTGCTGAAGTAAAAAACGAACAAAATAATATGAGTATTGTATTTTAAAAATACAAAAGGTTGATATCTATGAGTGCAGCAGAAATTGTTGATTGGGTAAATAGCATAATCTGGAGTAAAGGACTGATTTACTTGTGCTTAGGCGCTGGTTTATTTTTTTCTATTTTGACTAGATTCGTTCAAGTACGCCAAATGAAAGAAATGGTAAGGTTATTAATAAAAGGAACTTCTTCAGAACAGGGGATTTCATCTTTTCAGGCGCTTGCAGTTTCACTATCAGGACGTGTAGGTGTAGGTAATATTGCAGGTGTCGCGGCAGCAATTGGTTTTGGTGGTCCTGGTGCTGTCTTTTGGATGTGGCTAGTAGCATTTCTAGGAGCAAGTACAGCATATGTTGAATCGACATTAGGCCAAATCTATAAGGTTGAATATCAAGGGCAATACCGTGGTGGTCCAGCTTTTTATTTTGATAGGGGGTTAGGACAACGCTGGTTAGGAATCGTGTTTGCTATTGCTGCGATTATTTCTTGTGGTTTGTTTTTACCAGGTATCCAAGCAAATGCTGTAGGTAAAGCTTTTACTCAGATTACAGGTGAAGGCACAATTATTTTTGGAGATATTGGATTATTTAAACTTGTTGCACTTGCTGTAATTGTAAGTTTACTTGCCATCATTATTTTTGGAGGAATCAAGCGGATCGCACGTTTTGCTGAGTTCGTGGTGCCATTCATGGCTGCTGGATATATTTTAATGGCTGTCATTATTGTAATTGCCAATATCCATGAACTCCCTGGAGTAATTAAATTAATTTTTGAAGATGCTTTTTCTCCTATGGCGGGTCTTGGTGCGGCGATTGGCTGGGGAGTAAAACGTGGTGTTTATTCAAATGAAGCAGGTCAAGGAACAGGTCCTCACGCAGCGGCTGCGGCTGAAGTTCAGCATCCGGCTCAACAAGGATTTGTTCAAGCATTTTCAATTTATGTGGATACTTTATTTGTTTGTTCTGCTACAGCATTCATGATTTTAATCACAGGGATGTATAATGTACAAGGGACCTTAGAAGCAGGTCAATTTATTGTGCAAAATGTTGGAGCTACAGTTGAAATTGGTTCTCCTGCATTCACCCAAATGGCTGTTAGTACAATGTTTGGTAATTTTGGCCAAATTTTTGTGGCTTTGGCTGTTTTCTTTTTTGCTTTCACAACAATTGTTGCTTACTACTACATCGCGGAAACTAACATTACTTATCTAAGCTATATTACAAAATCTCCATCACTATTATTTGTGGTTAAGTGTTTTATTATTTTATCGGTATCTTATGGTGTGCTTAGTGCAACTGGTTATATATGGGGTATTGGTGACATTGGTGTAGGTTTAATGGCATGGATCAACATCGTTGGTATTATTGTAACTTATTTTATATGGAAACCTACTATTAAAGCATTGAAGGATTATGAGGCACAGCAAAAAGCTGGAGTAACAGAATATACATTTGATCCTATTAAATTAGGAATAAAAAATGCGACATTCTGGGAAGAAAAATTGAAAAATAAACAAAAATAGAATTTCAGAAATTTAGTTTATTTAGTTATTAAATTCCGGAAGGGTAGTCTTAGGACTACCTTTTTTATTTGTATGAAAGAATGAACTTGTCAGACAAAAGTTGACTTAAAAGTGCGTTGTTTTGAAATGAGCTTGTGCGTATTATCGGCCATAATTGTATGTAGCTTGAAATCATCGGCAATACAGACAAAAATTGGTTAGCTGAAAAGTTGTCAAAAAATATACATTTAAAAGATACCTGCAAATGGTGCGATATCAACTTTTTGATTTGATTTTGGCTAACGGACTAAAAAAATTACTGGAGTGTATTCATAAGATGTCGAATCAAAATTTGAGTGAACCTCATGAACAAGGTGAACTCCATCGTAGCCTTTCCAATCGGCATTTACAGCTGATTGCGATCGGCGGTGCAATTGGTACCGGATTATTTATGGGATCAGGTAAAACCATTAGCCTTGCTGGTCCATCTATCTTATTTATTTATCTGATTATTGGTTTAATGGTGTTTTTTGTCATGCGTGCGCTTGGTGAACTACTCCTTTCAAATTTGGCCTATAAATCATTTATCGACTTTACAACAGATTTAATTGGCCCATGGGCAGGTTATTTTGTAGGGTGGACTTACTGGTTATGTTGGATCACGATTGGTATTGCTGACCTTTCCGCGATTATCTATTACTTACAATTCTTTAATAATGGTCTGCCTTTTTCGCCTGTCGAAGGAGCAATGATTAGTGTTGCGGCTATTGTCTTTATTATGGGTTTAAACCTGTTAACAGTACGTCTATTTGGTGAGTTAGAGTTCTGGTTTGCTCTCGTTAAGATCCTTGCAATTGTCATTTTAATTGCTGTGGGTTTATGGATGATCTTTACTGGTTTTACCTCTACTACAGGTGAAGTTGCTTCATTTACTCATCTTTGGGCTAACGGTGGTTTCTTCCCAACTGGTGTGAATGGTTTCTTAGCAGGCTTCCAGATTGCGATTTTTGCTTTCGTTGGTGTCGAGCTTGTTGGAACAACGGCTGCTGAAACTAAAGACCCAGCACGTAATTTGCCAAAAGCAATTAATTCAATTCCAATCCGTATCATTATTTTCTATGTGTTGGCACTATTGATCGTCATGTCAGTAACACCATGGAACAGAATTGATCCAAGCATCAGTCCATTTGTGAACTTGTTTAGTCAGGCAGGTATTGCTGCAGCGGCAATCTTGATGAACTTAGTTGTGTTGTCATCTGTAATGTCATCAATGAACAGTGGTGTATTCTCAACCAGCCGTATGTTATTTGGTCTATCGCGTGAAGATCAGGGACCAAAAGCTTTTGGTAAACTTAACAAACGTGCAGTCCCAGCAAATGCATTGTATTTCTCTGCTGCGTGTTTATTGTTAGGTGCAGCTTTACAGTATTTTGTACCAAATACTGTTGAAGCCTTTACGCTTGCGACGACACTCTCAACTATTTTGTTTATTTGTGTGTGGTTACTCATTATCTGGAGTTATATCCGTTATTACACTACACGTCCTGAGTTACATGCTAAATCAACATTTAAATTGCCGGGTGGCTTATTTACATGCTGGATCACGATTATTTTCTTCATTGGCATGATTTACGTGTTGTCTTTAGAAGCAGATACTGCCAGAGCACTTAAAATTAGCCCGATCTGGTTTGTGATCCTGATTATTGGTTACTACTTTTTCTATAAACCGCGCCATAAAAAATAAGTTTTTTCTTGGTACTAATCAAACGCTGGCTGAAAAGCTGGCGTTTTTTTATCGATATTGTTTTTCCTGGTAAGTTTACTCTTTAGCCGTTTGCCTGATCACGGTATACTGCACCGAATTGTTTAAATCAGGTGCTCAGATGCGTCGTGCCATTTGCCTCATCAGTTTATTGAGCAGCAGTGTTTTGCTTAGTGCTTGTGGTCAGTCAGGAGTATTACAACTACCTTCTGATCCAAATTATGACAAACGTGCAAAATACTTGCTCTATCGTAATAACGAATCGAAACAAGCTGTGCAAAAACAAGATGAAGCTGAACAACCAGCCGAATCTTCAACAGCTCCAACCCAAACTACATCACCTTAAGCTTTGAAATAAGGACATATTCATGAGTTTCACTCGCATTAATGGAGTATTGCATGCAGAGCAATGTTCTCTCGAGCAGCTTGCGCAGCAATTTGGCACACCGTTGTATGTTTATTCAAAAACAGCTTTTGAAAAACATTATTTAGATATGGACCGTGCCTTTAACTTTATTGATCATCAAATCTGTTTTGCGGTGAAATCTAACTCAAATTTAGCTGTTCTTAATGTATTGGCAAAACTGGGTGCGGGTTTTGACATTGTATCTGGTGGTGAGCTTGCACGTGTTCTCAAAGCTGGCGGAGATGCATCTAAAGTTGTCTTTTCGGGTTTAGGTAAAACAGAAGTTGATATTGAAACTTCATTAAATGTGGGTATTGCTTGCTTTAATGTAGAGTCTTATGCCGAACTAGATCGTCTTCAAAAAGTTGCGGCTCGTTTGGGTAAGAAAGCTCCGATTTCTTTACGTGTAAATCCTGATGTAGATGCAAAAACACATCCTTATATTTCAACAGGTCTTAAAGAAAATAAATTTGGTATTCCAAGTGATACCGTTTATGAAACCTATCAATATGCAACGTCTTTACCAAACCTTGAAATTATTGGGATTGACTGCCACATCGGTTCGCAATTAACCGAGACTAAACCATTTGTTGATGCTTTAGACCGTGTCATGGTGATGATTGAAGAATTGAAAAAACTTGGTATCAATCTTAAACATATTGATATTGGTGGCGGTTTAGGTGTTTGTTATAAAGATGAAACACCACCAAGTGTTGAAGAATATGCCAACTCAATGAAACCTGCTTTAGAAAAATTAGGTCTCAAAGTTTATATGGAGCCGGGCCGTAGCATTAGTGCAAATGCAGGTGTGCTTTTAACAAAAGTTGATTTGCTTAAACCAACGAGCCATCGTAACTTTGCCATTATTGATGCTGCAATGAACGATTTGATTCGCCCTGCATTATATGAAGCATGGATGGATATCCAGCCTGTGGTGCCAAGTTCAGATACTGAAGAAAAAACTTGGGATCTTGTTGGTGCAATCTGTGAGACAGGTGACTTTATTGGTAAAGATCGTTCATTGGCTTTAAAAGAAAATGACTTGTTAGCTGTACTCGGTGCAGGCGCTTATGGTTTTGTAATGAGTTCAAATTACAACACACGTGGACGTGCTGCTGAAGTGATGGTGTCAGGTGATAAAGCTCATTTGATTCGTGAACGTGAAACAGTTGAATCCCTTTGGGAAAAAGAACGTTTATTGCCAGAGGAGTAAATGAGATGTTATTAGAATTTACTAAAATGCATGGCTTAGGCAATGACTTTATGGTGGTTGATCTAATTAGCCAGCGTGCTTATTTAGATACAGAAACAATTCAGCGCTTAGCTGACCGTCATTTTGGTATTGGTTTTGACCAACTTCTAATTGTTGAACCACCAGATTTACCAGAAGCAGATTTTAAATATCGTATTTTTAATGCTGATGGTTCTGAAGTTGAACAGTGTGGTAATGGTGTGCGCTGTTTTGCTCGTTTTGTACATGAGCGTCATTTAACCAGCAAAACCAATATTACTGTTCAAACCAAAGCCGGTATTGTGAAGCCAGAGCTTGGGCAAAATGGTTGGGTACGCGTGAATATGGGTTACCCAAAATTCTTGCCGAACGAAATTCCATTTGTTGCTGAACAGCCAGAAGCTTTATATACACTTGAGTTAGCCAACGACCAAAATATTAGTATTGATGTGGTCAATATGGGCAATCCTCACGCCGTAACGATTGTGCCTGATGTGCTCACAGCAGATGTCGCGGGTATTGGTCCACAAGTTGAATCACATAAACGTTTTCCTGAACGTGTTAACGCAGGATTTATGCAAGTAATTGATGAAAACCATGTGCGCCTTCGTGTGTTTGAACGTGGTGTAGGTGAAACACTTGCATGTGGTACAGGGGCTTGTGCTGCTGCGATAAGTGGTATGCGCCGTGGCTTGCTTGCTAATTCTGTGGAAGTTGAATTGGCTGGCGGTAAGTTACAAATTGAATGGCAAGATGGCGATGTGGTCTGGATGACTGGTCCAACAACCCATGTGTATGATGGGCGTTTGGATTTACGTTATTTCCAAGGCTAATAGCGTTACCTAAATAGAAGCCTCTTTTCATCAGCTAAACTGATAAAAGAGGCTTTCTTTTATATGTACAATAATATTTGATTTAACTACTTTATAAGAAATATGAATAATTTAATTTTCTTACCTGGAGCGTCAGGGAGTACTGCATTCTGGTACCCATTAATTGAAAGACTACCTCAGCATTACCATACAAAAATTATTGGTTATCCTAGTTTTGGAGATACACTAGAATCCTTTGAGGTCAAAAGTTTTGAAGACCTAACACATTATGTAGTTGATCAAATTAATGAAGAATCTGTAATTATTGCGCAATCTATGGGAGGAATTTTTGCTGTTGCCGCAGCGTTAAAGAAACCTCAAATGATTAAGGGATTGGTCTTAATTGCAACTTCAGGTGGAATCAACCTTGAACGCTTTAATGTGCAAGACTGGCGAGAAGCATACCGTCAAGCATTTTTAAAATATCCAGATTGGTTTATTACTAACAATGCTAACTACGAAGAGTTTTTATCAGATATAAACATTGAAACTTTATTAATCTGGGGCGATAACGATCCAGTGAGCCCCGTTCAGGTGGGGCAATATTTAAATCGAAAGTTTGAAAATTCGACGTTATATGTTGTTAAAGGTGGGGACCATCAATTAGCAGAAAAACATGCCGATGAAGTTGCAGTCCAAATAGAAACCTACTTAAAAAACCTAATCTAAGTTTTTAAGTCTTATTTAGCGTGCTAGATTTCAGCACGCTTTTTAGATTTATTTTTTGCTCAAAGCCAATTTCAAAGCAAACAACACAAAAATACTGCCTGTAATACGGTCCATATATTTCACAAATTTAGGTTGCTTTAGATAACGTGACAGTGGTTGCATGGCCAAAATTAATAGAGTTGACCATAACATTCCAATTACCACATGAATCATCACAAGCCCCATGACCCAAGTAACAGCCGATGCTTGCGGTGGAATAAATTGTGGAAGAAATGAAATATAAAAAATACCGACTTTCGGATTAAGTAAGTTACCTAAGAAACCTTTAATGAACCAGTTCTGTGAAGCAGAAGTGTTTGAATTATTATTTTGTATTTCTGCAAGTTGAGTACGTGGTTTTAAAATCATATTCAAACCCAGCCATGCAAGATAAGCAGCTCCCATCCATTTCAATATATTAAAAGCTAAATCAGAAGCCATGAGCAAAGCCCCCAGACCACAAGCAACCACAATTCCCCATGCAATACAGCCAAGACTAATACCTACTGCCGCTTGGAATGCTTTAGATTTGTCTTCGAGTGTGGCGGTACGAATAATTAACGTTGTATCCAGACCAGGTGTAAGGGTAAGTAGTGTAATCGCAATTAAGTAAGGAAGGAGTAAGGTAGTCATGGCAGCAAGGTTCCGACAAATACTTGAGGTAAAGTGTAATACATATATAAGATAGTTAGTTGTTATGCTGTACGATCTCAATTTTCCTGATCAACTACTTTTTGGTACACTGAAAAAAATAAAATGAGCAAATAAATGGAGAGCAATTTGGATTTTGCATTACAACTGCTCTCAATGTGGTTAAAAGAAAGAAAAATTCAGAACCAGTCTGAGCACACGATTACTGCTTATGAAAGAGATGTTAAAAGCTTTCTTGAGTTCTGTGATCTCAAACAAATTGATTTAAGAAATGTCGAAGCTTCAGATTTACGTGAATATTTGGCCCAGCGTGTTGAACGGGACCAGTTGAGTTCAAGCAGTATGCAGCGCCATCTCACCTCAATTCGCCAGTTTATGAAATGGGCTGAACAAGGAAAATATTTAGAAATTAACCCGACTGATGATTTTAAGCTAAAACGTCAACCGAGACCTTTGCCGGGCATGATTGACATAGAAACGGTCAACCAAATTTTAGATCAACCTATGCCTGAGAAGCCAATTGATCAGCAATTATGGTTAAGAGATAAAGCCATGTTGGAGTTACTTTACTCAAGTGGTTTGCGTCTGGCAGAGTTGCAGGGATTAACAATTAAAGATATAGATTTTAATAGGCAACTGGTACGTATTACGGGTAAAGGAAATAAAACCCGTATTGTACCGTTCGGGAAAAAGGCGAAAGAAAGTCTATTGAATTGGCTAAAAATTTACAAAATCTGGAAAGGCCATTTTGATCAAAATGCTTTTGTTTTTATTTCTCAAAGAGGTGGCGTGTTAACTCCGCGACAAATTGAAAAACGTGTAAAGCTGCAAGCGCAAAGGGCCGGCGTGAATGTAGATTTACATCCTCATTTATTAAGACATTGTTTTGCTAGTCATATGTTATCAAGTAGTGGTGATTTGCGATCAGTACAAGAAATGTTAGGTCATAGTAATTTGTCCACCACACAAATTTATACACATATTGATTTTGATCATTTGGCGCAAGTCTATGATCGAGCTCATCCAAGAGCGCAAAAGAATGAATAGATTTAAAAACTATCTTAATAATAAAGTTGACTAAAATGGCAAGTCTTATACGAATGTAGACATCATTTGTATTTTATTAGAAATTTGTTTAAGAAAAATAGGGAAAATAGTCAAATTGACCATTTTGATCTTTGGATATTTTGTCGGTACCCCTGAGTCAAAAACATCTAATCTCGATTATTTAAAGGCGATCTTATGTTTCTGGCTAATAAGCTAAATAAAATAAAAAGATAATAAAAATCAATATATAAAATAAAGTGTAAAAAGAATGAAATAGCACCTAATAAGGCATAATATTTTTTTTATGAACTGGGCATTTCATCTTTTTTATAGCAGTAGCGGAAATTGTGACTTGACCGAAATGCCAAACACATTGCAAGATAGGGTACCTAAAAAATTTTAATTGAAGAGTTAATATACTTTTCTCAACATTTACTTTTGCTAGAACAGCCGAGGATTACATGAAGGCTCTTGTTGCTGTAAAACGCGTGGTTGATGCCAACGTCAAAGTTCGTGTTAAGCCGGACAATAGTGGGGTTGACCTTACTAACGTTAAAATGTCAATTAACCCATTTTGTGAAATCGCAGTAGAAGAAGCGGTTCGCTTAAAAGAAAAAGGAACAGTATCAGAAATCGTTGTTGTTTCTGTTGGTCCTAAAGAAGCTCAAGAACAAATCCGTTCTGCAATGGCTTTGGGTGCAGACCGCGGTATTTTGGTTGAAACCACTGATGAAATTGGCGCTTTAGAAGTTGCTAAAATTTTAAAAGGTGTTGTTGATGCTGAAAAACCAGAACTTATCCTTCTTGGTAAACAAGCAATTGATGATGACTCTAACCAAGTAGGTCAAATGCTTGGCGCATTATTAGGTGCGGGCCAAGGTACATTCGCTTCTGAAGTGAAAGTTGATGGCGGCAAAGTACAAGTAACTCGTGAAGTTGACGGTGGTTTACAAACTGTTGAACTGGCACTTCCTGCAATCATTACAACTGATTTGCGTTTAAATGAGCCACGTTATGCAGCATTGCCTAACATCATGAAAGCTCGTAAGAAGCCACTTGATACTAAATCTCCTGCTGATTATGGCGTTACAGCTGGTACTAAGCTTAAAACTGTTAAAGTTGAAGCTCCAGCAGAACGTAAAGCTGGCGTACAAGTGAAATCTGTAGATGAGCTTGTTGAAAAATTGAAAAATGAAGCGAAAGTGATCTAATACGGAAGGATAAAATCATGAGTATTTTAGTTATCGCTGATCACAACAACCAAGTACTTAACGGTGCTACTTTAAACGTTGTTGCTGCAGCACAAAAAATCGGTGGTGATATTACTGTATTAGTTGCTGGTTCTGGTGCTCAGGCAGTTGCTGATGCTGCTGCTAAAGTTGCTGGTGTAAGCAAGGTTTTACTTGCTGACAACGCAGCTTATGCAAACCAGTTAGCTGAAAACGTAGCTGCTTTAGTTGCTGATTTGGCTAAAGGTTACAAATACGTATTAGCTGCTTCTACAACAACTGGTAAGAACATTCTTCCACGTGTTGCTGCTCTTCTTGATGTAAGCATGATCACAGACATTATTTCTGTTGAATCTGCGAATACATTCAAGCGTCCGATTTACGCGGGTAACGCGATTGCGACTGTTCAATCTGACGAAGCAATCATTGTTGGTACAGTTCGTGGTACAGCATTTGATCCAGTAGCTGCTGAAGGTGGTTCTGCTGCGGTTGAAGCAGTAAGTGAAGCGAAAGATGCAGGTATTTCTAATTTTGTATCTGAAGAAATCGTGAAACTTGACCGTCCTGAATTGACAGCTGCTCGCATTGTTGTTTCTGGTGGTCGTGGTGTAGGTTCTGGTGAGAACTACCATAAAGTACTTGACCCATTAGCTGACAAGCTTGGTGCAGCACAAGGTGCTTCACGTGCGGCAGTTGATGCAGGCTTTGTACCTAACGACTTCCAGGTTGGACAAACTGGTAAGATCGTTGCACCTGACCTTTATGTTGCTGTAGGTATTTCTGGTGCGATCCAGCATTTAGCTGGTATGAAAGATTCTAAAGTTATTGTTGCAATCAACAAAGACGAAGAAGCGCCAATCAACAGTGTTGCTGACTACTGGTTAGTTGGTGATTTGAACACTGTAGTACCAGAGTTGGTATCTAAACTTTAATCCTTACTGGTTAAAGTCAAAAAACCCTTAGTTTTTACTAAGGGTTTTTTTATTGTAGAGATGGATGTTGAAGACTAAATTGGATTTGTTATCTCATTTTAGGTTTGATTTTTATAGAATAAAAATCACATAGTTTTAATAAGGTGAACCTATGCTCATTACAGCGATATGATAAGAATAATATGCAATTAAATTATACAAATATCACCAGATTGACCCTGTAGATTCAGTACATTCCAAAGCGCTTTTGTGCTATAGTATACAGCTATATTTTTTTCGACTTTAGTTCAGTTTTCGGAACTAAATTTTTTGCAAGATCAAGACATATAAGCAGATGGAAATTTCTATCTGTAAGAAGGAGTATGCATGAGCGTATCGGAAATCCGACCGATTGCCATTGAGGATGAACTCAAGCATTCATATTTAGATTACGCAATGAGTGTAATCGTATCTCGTGCATTGCCGGATGTGAGAGACGGTCTAAAACCTGTTCACCGTCGTGTGCTATTTGCCATGCACGAATTGGGCAATGACTATAACAAAGCCTACAAGAAATCTGCACGTGTTGTTGGGGACGTAATCGGTAAATATCACCCTCATGGTGACTCAGCTGTTTATGAAACCATTGTACGTATGGCTCAAGACTTTAGCTTACGTTATTTATTGGTAGATGGTCAGGGTAACTTCGGTTCGATTGATGGTGATAGCGCAGCTGCAATGCGTTATACCGAAGTCCGTATGACGAGACTGGCGCACGAACTTCTTGCAGATCTAGAAAAAGACACTGTTGACTGGGAAGATAACTACGACGGATCTGAGCGTATTCCTCAGGTGGTTCCGACACGTGTTCCAAACTTGTTAATTAATGGTGCTGCTGGTATTGCTGTTGGTATGGCAACCAACATGGCACCACACAACATGACAGAAGTTGTGAATGCATGTTTAGCCTATGCTGACAATCCAAATATCTCGATTGAAGGATTGATGGAATATATTACTGGTCCTGATTTTCCTACAGGCGGTATTATTTACGGTAAATCAGGTATTGTTGATGCTTACCGTACAGGTAAAGGCCGACTACACATTCGTGGTAAGTACCATTTCGAAGAAGATGAAAAGACGGGACGTACAACGATCGTCTTTACTGAAATTCCATATCAAGTCAACAAAGCAAGAGTGATTGAACGTATTGCCGAGCTGGTTAAAGAGAAAAAACTTGAAGGTATTTCAGAACTTCGTGATGAGTCTGATAAAGACGGTATGCGTATTGCGATTGATTTAAAGCGTGGTGAAAATGCTGAGATCGTTGTCAATAACCTGTTCTTAAATACACAGCTTGAAAACTCATTCAGCATCAATATGGTTTGCTTGGACAATGGCCAGCCAAAATTGATGAATCTGAAAGATATTATTGCGGCATTTATTCGTCACCGCCAAGAAGTAGTGACACGCCGTACCATGTTCGAATTGCGTAAAGCACGTGAACGTGGTCATATCTTGGAAGGCTTGACTGTTGCCTTAGCCAATATTGATGAAATTATCGAAACCATTAAAACTTCTGCTAACCCGGCTGAAGCGCGTGAGCGTTTACTTGCTGGTGAGTGGGCTGGTGGTGGCGTTGTTTCTTTACTAGAAAAAGCTGGTGCAATTTCTGTACGTCCAGATGAGATCGAAGGTGAGAACCCAGATCGTCCATTTGGCTTATCTGAAACGATTTACCGCTTATCTCCAACGCAAGTGGGTGCAATTCTAGAATTGCGTTTGCATCGTTTAACAGGTCTTGAACAAGACAAATTACATGCAGAATACACTGAAATTTTAGGTCAAATTGCAGAACTTACGGCAATCCTTAATGATTTCAATTTGTTGATGGCTGTAATTCGTGAAGAGTTAGCGCAAGTTTTACAACAATATGGCGATGCACGTCGTACTGACATTATCGAATCTCGTATTGATTTCAGCCGTGAAGATTTAATTCCGGAAGAACAAGTTGTACTAACAGTTTCACAAACAGGTTATGCAAAAACTCAACCGCTTTCAGACTATCAGGCTCAGCGCCGTGGTGGACGTGGTAAGTCTGCAACTTCAATGAAAGATGATGACTTTATTCAACATCTCATTGTAGCTTCAAACCATGCGACTGTGCTGTGCTTTACTAACGTAGGTAAAGTATACCGTCTTAGAGTGTTCGAAGTGCCTCAAGCATCGCGTGGTGCAAAAGGCCGTCCAATTGTGAACTTGTTGCCTTTAGATGCGAATGAAACAGTAACAGCGATCTTGCCGCTAACACAGTTCCTTGAAAACCATTACGTATTTATGGCGACAGCTTCGGGTACTGTAAAACGTGTTGATTTGGAACAGTTTGCTAATATTCGTTCAAATGGTTTACGTGCGATTGAACTCAATGAAGAGGATACCTTGATTGGTGTTGCGATTACTGATGGTAATCAGCAAATCATGTTGTTCTCAAATGAAGGTAAAGCAATCCGTTTTGCAGAAACTGATGTACGTGCAATGGGGCGTACAGCTAAAGGCGTTCGTGGTATGCGCGTTAGCATTGCAAGTAGCATGTTAACTGAAGAAGATGCAGACGCCGTTGAAAATGATGCATCAGATGATAATGAAGATTCAACAGATTTAAATGTAGTTAGCCGTATCGTTTCACTTGTAGTCGTGCCTGAAACAGGCGAAGTTCTGTGTGCAAGTGCGAATGGTTATGGTAAGCGTACGCCTGTAAATGACTTCCCTACCAAGAAACGGGGTGGTAAAGGCGTTATTGCAATTAAGACCAGTGAACGTAACGGTGAGCTTGTAGGTGCTGTTTCTATTGATGAAACTAAAGAACTACTGCTTATTTCTGATGGCGGTACTTTGGTTCGTACTCGTGCAGTAGAAATTGCAATGACTGGGCGTAATGCACAGGGTGTTCGTCTGATTCGTTTAAGTGAAAAAGAAACTTTAGTTGGTGTTGTATCAATTGCAGCCGTTGAAGATGAAGAAGAGTTTCTCGAAGGAGAAGTTGATGCTTCAGAATTAGATGGTGAAGAAGCAGTTTCTACGAATGACGATGCGTCAGAAGAATAAGTAGAACTTAAATAAAAAAGGAAGCGTAAGCTTCCTTTTTTATTTTATGAAGAAGATTTTTTAACAAGTCGATAATAAGCTAAGCACATTAATATTAATCCAGCTATCGCAAGAAATATCAATTTTGGTACAACCGTTGCTAAAGGAACACCCATCTGATTAAGTTGTACAAACATTTGTACGGCATGTGTAGAGGGTAAACACCAAGCAAACCATTGTAACCATTCAGGCATTGCTTGATGAGGCCATGCAGCACCAGTTAGTAAGAATAAAGGTACAGAGCTAAACACAATAATATGTCCGGCACGTTCTGGCATATCTAAAAGTGAACCAATCAACATGCCTAGCCCAATCACACAACCAATAAAAATAGGAACAGCAACTAGTAAACCCGTGAAGTTTCCACCGTGTGGATAATCATTGAACCACAAGGTAAAGCCAAAAAGATAAAAACAGCCTAAACAGCCAATGGTAAATATACTTGCAAAAATTCCAGCAAAGCGAGCACTTGTGATTTTTTGGTGCTGTTCACGGTAGCTTGCGATTAGCATCGCTAAACCTAACACAATAGTTTGATGGATAATTAAACCTGCAACAGCTGGAAAGATATAGCTTCCATAGCCTGAAAGCGGGTTAAATAGAGGCACTTGATGAATAGAAAGCGCTGGTTGGAAATGCGTACGTTGTCCAAATTTTTCAATATATTCTTTTAAGGTCGCTTCAATCGATGTTGCTAGACCTAAACCAATTTCTTTAGTTTTTAAAAAATTTGTTGTGCTTAGATATAAGCCAATTCCACCTGTTTCTCCTCGGCGTAAGCTCTGCGTTAAGTTGCTTGGTAAAAGCAAAATACCATCGGCTTTTTGTTCACGAACCATTTGTTCCGCTTGTAAAAAATTGCTTGTAACGGTAACAATATGAACATGCGGGCTATTTGCACTTTGGCCGATTAATTGAGAGGTTAATAGGCTTTGTTCTTCATCAACAATCACAATTGGAATTGATTCTGCACGCTCAGCTTTATAGGCGGTAGGATAAAAAAAGCTATAAAGAATGACCGATAAAATCAGAGTTGTGAAAACCGAGCTATTACTAACAATATCTTTAAATGTTTGCCCATAAGCCTTTAAAAACTCTTTCATGGAGTTGCTCCCCGAATTAATTTTTTAAGCAGCAGAGAGCTTAAAAAGAAGTAAATAAGGCAGTAACCCAGAAGTATTAAAAAAGGAATCATTGAAATGAAAAGTGGACTACCAATCACCCATTGTTCGGTTTGCAGCTTGGCATAAGGTGTATAGGGAATAATGAGTGACCAAAATTTAGTGAAAATCGGTGCATTATTTAAAGGCAAAGTAACGCCTGCAAAACTTAAAGATGAGCCACCATAGACGGCAATAAACCCAAAAGTTTTACTTAAATTTTTGGTCGCGAGAATAACTGTGCTGCTAATCAAAGCATAGGCAAAATAAAGTAGGAATTGTGCAACCAGCAATAAACTAAGAGAACCTGCTACGAACCAGCCACGGATTTCAACTAGCCAAAACATCCATAACCAGGTCCATACACAAAAAATAAGGCTATAGAGCAAATTTTTAGCCAATAAGCCTTGAATAAAATTTTCTCGGTTCACCCATTGAGTGAGTGTGTTACGTTTTAGTTCTTGTCCAATTGCAAAAGCAACACAGCAACATAGCAACAGATGCAATACGGCAGGAACCATAAATGGCTCTAAATAAAACTCATAGCTCATGCTGGGGTTATAGAGTGTTGATATTTTTACATGCGCCGTAGGTACGTCTAAATAGGGAATACTATTTGCAAGATAACTTTGACCTGCATAGTCTGCTAAAGCATTAAGTGTACTCACTAGCATTGCTGAAGAAATCGTATTCCCGACACTAAAAAAAGACTGGTTAAAAGCAATACTGATTTGAGCATCTTGTGCTTTCACAAAACGCTTTTCAGCACCGTCTGGAATGAAAACATAACCCCAGATTTTAGTTTCGTTCAGTAATTGTTCAGCTTCAGTTGAGCTTGCCGTAATCGTTTTAATATCTACCGTATGATTTAACGAAAGATACTTTTCAATATTGCGGCTGAGTTCACTTTGGTCCTGATCAATAATCGCAATCGGTAAGTGCTCAGCTTTACCTGCGTAAAACATGCTGCTAAACAAAAAAATGATAAAAGCAGGGATGAGTGTCACCATGCACAAATCCCATTTATTGCTTTTTAGATAGTTTAGTTCACGTAATATACTGGCAAACATGCGTTATTTTTCTTCTTTAATTTTAAATAGAACACTCATACCCACTTTTAAATCTTGCACTGGTTTTTCAGGCACAAGATGAAGTTTAAAGCTACGAATATCATAGCCTCCAGTTTGGCGAGTAGTTTTAATCGTGGCAAATTCACCTTCAGCATCAATATTTTTAATTTTAAAAGTCACATTCTGATTAAGTGCAGGAATAAAACCTTCAAGGGTTTTATCTTTATAAACAGAGGCATATTGATTTTCACCTACGTTTAAACTTACCCATAAATCATCATCTTCTAAAATGCTGACAACTGGCACGCCCATAGCCACTAACTCAGAAGGCTTACCATAAGTTTTTGAAACTGTGCCGGAAATAGGGGAAAGTAAACGTGTCTCTTCCTCTAGCGCTTTTGCTTCGCCTACAGCTGCTTTTGCAATTTCAACCTGTGCATCTGCCGTCGATTTTTGCTGGCTCGTACTGCCACGTTTTGCACGTGCATATTGTTGGTAAGAGGCCTCACTTAATTCTTGGGCAGAAGTTTGTGCCGCTAGCATTTCATCTCGTCTTTGACGTGAAATTACACCTTGTTTATATAAATTTTCACCACGTTGGTAAGTGGTTTTTGCAAGGTTTGCTTGTGCTTTCGTACTTTGCCAGTTGGCATAAAGAGTATCGATATTTTCCTGTTGAGAACCGCGGTCTACCGTAGATTGAAATGCTAAAGCTGATTGTAAGGTTGCCAAGGCTTGTTGCTTTTTAGCTTCTATTTCTGGGCTAACTAAACAAACAAGTGGCTGACCTTTTGAAATTTTCTGGCCTTCTTGTACATAAATTTCTTCAATACGACTTGGAACTTTCGTACTCACATGAATAGTTTCGGCTTCAACACGACCTTGTAGTTCAATAGGTTTCGGCTGATAACTTTTCCACAAACCAAAAATAATTAACCCTAATAGCGCAATAATGATCAGACCAATAATCAGTTTAAGTTTAGAGTTTTTAGATGGTTGAGAGTCACCTTTATTTATGTTTGATTCTGGCTTATCACTCGCTTGATCATTTTCTTGAGATTGATTCGTTTCTACCGTATCCGCAGCAAGAGAATCTTGTTCTGAATGAGATGATTCTTGATTCATTTTATGCTCCTATTAACGGATATAGTCGGTATGGGGTTGATTAACGTAAGCTTTGAACTGGTCAATTGAACCGTGACTTTGCAATAGAGTCGCGAGTGACATGACATATTTATAGGCATTTAAAGCCATTTCAGTTTTTAAAGCACTTAATGCATTTTGTGCATCAATCACTTGGGTTGCTGTACCCATTCCTTCACGGAAAGACAATTCTTGAATACGCAAGTTTTCTTGAGCGGCATTTAGATTTCTTTGTAAAAGCTGATGACTTTGCTGAGCAGAGTTGAGCTCGTTATATGACTTATTCAGAAGTGCCTCAATTTCTTGTTTTGTGCGTTCAGTCATAAGTTCAGAAGCATAACGTTTGAGTTCGGCAGCATGGATATTCTTATTTTTATCAACGCCTGAAAATAGGTTGTATTTTGCCATTACACCGACAATCCAGTTTTCATTTTCATCAAGAGCATATTCACCAAAGGCAAATAGACTTGGTTTTTTTGCGGCTTGTTGAGCTTGAATGTTTACATTGGCCAGTCGAGTATCCATCTGCATTTTTTGTACAAGGCTTGATTTTTGCGAATAACTGGTCAAAAGTGATTCTAAAGACTGGCTTGGAGTGTTATTTACAAATAATGGTGTACTTAAATTTATATTATTTTGTTGATGTAAAAGATTATTAAGACTAAAGCGACTGGCATTTAAGTTGGCTTGAGTATTTTGTAAAGTCCGTTCCGCATTATTACGAGCTACTTCAAACTGCATGCGTTGCCCTTTACTAATAAACCCTTGTTGTTCGAGTTTTAGTGCATTGCTGTAATGTTTTTGCATGGCATTAAAGTTGAATAAACTACTTGCTACCAGCTGCTGCTGTAATTGAACATTAAAATAACTTTGTACCACTTCAAACCGCTGTATATCTTGTTGTTGCTGACTTGAAAGTTCCGAACGCTGCGCTTGAATGTTGGCTATTTTTTTTGCACTGCTGGTTAAACCACCTGTATAGAGTGGCATAACGACCGAAATAGAAGGACGCACGACCTGATCTTCTACAGTCAGATTCGCATAATCGGGAAATCGATTTATACCATCATGGATAGTTTGATTTGCGCCTTCTTGAACTTGCCCCAGCACATCCGATGGAATGACATTGTTCCACTGCGAAAGTTTATCGTTGAATCCCTGACTTAAATCATTCTCAAGCTTTTGTTTAAAAGAGGCGAGGGGTACGTCTGTTTCGCTATGAAAGGCATATGCTCTAACATTTAAATCAACTCGAGGTAATCCGAGTCCTTTTACTGCTTCAGCTTCTAATTGAGATGCTTGCTGTAATGCTTGATTGGCTTGAGTACTATATGAACTTTTCAAAGCTTGCTGCTCTGCTTCAGCATAGCTTAAGCTTTGAGCATATAAATGATTTGTGCAAAAAAATCCTAAAGCCAAAGCAAGATGTTTTGGTTTAAATGAAAAGGGAAAAATAGACTGTCTATATCGATGTACTGGCATTTTAAATAACAATTTCTGGCATCCCTTATAGTTTAAATTTCTTGTTATTAAATTCAATTATCATCTTGTTTCTTATACATTTGTATAAAAACAAGATAGTTTAAGCTCCCTTTAATTCTTAAATATTATAAAGCCCATATTTTGTACTACATATCAAAGTATGTGAAATCATAATCACAAGTCAAGTTGATCTTTACTCAATGAAAATGTTTTAAACTGATAAAATCGCAAATAAAAGCAAAGAAATAAATACAACAATAATTGAAAAAATGATCCTAAATACAGCCCAGCATTGAAATATTTACTTGAGAAGCTGCTGCAAGCTTAAGCAATCTGTGGTTAAATGCCATTTTTATTGTGTTTGACTTTATACAAGGGAAAAATCATGCGCGCGTACAATTTCTGTGCTGGTCCTGCTGCATTACCTACTGCCGTTTTAGAAAAAGCTCAACAAGAAATGTTGGATTGGCATGGTAAAGGTCTATCCATCATGGAAATGAGTCATCGTAGTGCGGACTATGTTGCTATGGCTGAAAAAGCTGAAGCAGATTTACGCAAGTTAATGAATATTCCAGAAAACTATAAAGTACTGTTTTTACAAGGGGGAGCGTCATTACAATTTTCTGCGATTCCTTTAAACCTTTTAGGTAAGAACACTAAAGCTGATTATATTGATACGGGCATCTGGTCTGAAAAAGCGTTAAAAGAAGCAAAACGTTATGGCGACATTAATGTTGTAGAAGCTGGTATTAAAGTAGATGGTAAGTTCGCAATTTCTGAACAAAGTGAATGGAATTTATCTGACGATGCAGCCTATGTACATTATGCAGATAATGAAACGATTGGTGGATTACAGTTTGCAGGAATTCCTGATGTAAAAGCACCACTCGTTTGTGACTATTCATCAAGTATTTTATCTGCTCCATTAGATGTGACCAAGTTTGGTTTGATCTATGCTGGCGCACAAAAAAATATCGGTCCTGCTGGTTTAACAATTGTCATTATTCGTGATGACTTACTTGATCAAGCTAAACCAGAAATTCCAAGCATCTTAAAATATGGTGACCAAGCGAAAAATGGTTCTATGGTGAATACACCATCGACTTACGCTTGGTACTTGTCTGGCTTGGTATTTGAATGGTTGCTAGAGCAGGGTGGGGTAGATGCTATCCATAAAATTAACCTCGCAAAAGCTCACTCATTATATGGTTATATCGACTCAAGTGACTTCTACAATAACCCGATTGCAATTCCAAACCGTTCAATTATGAATGTACCATTTACTTTGGCAGACGAAGCTTTAGAAAAGCAATTCTTAAAAGAAGCCGAAGCAAACCATTTGTTAAATTTGGCAGGTCACCGTTCTGTCGGTGGTATGCGTGCAAGTATTTATAACGCGGTGCCTTTAGAAGGCGTACAGGCTTTAATTAGCTTTATGGATGATTTTGCAAAGCGTAATGGTTAAGTAAATCAAATAAATAAAGCCCTCAAATGAGGGCTTTATTTTTGAATAAATTTTATAAATTAAAAAGGCACTAAACCAAACTGGTGCATGAATATAGCTGCTAAAAACATACCCAATACAAAAAAGCAAAACGCACCAGTATCGACCTTTATGCGCAGGCTACTAGATTGAATGAGGCTGGTCGTTTGTTCGGGTATAATCTTCATTCAATAACCTAATTATTAAAATATTAGTGAAATTCAATTAGTTTCACCCTTTTTAGCACAAATAGTCGCCTGAATCCAGATATTACCGCGAATATATTCGCCAATATTAAAGTTTTTATACAAATCGTTTTTGGTTGCAATACGCACTAATATGGCAGGAAGATCATCTTCTAAAACCAAAGTAACATCATAAAGGGTATATTCTGCCCCCATAAATGTCATAGAAGTTTTGCCAACAATATTACCTTGGAACCATGCTTCATCTTCTTGACCAAGATTTTCACCATATAAATAAGCAACCATTTTAGAAAAATCAACGGTTACAGGTTCTTGATCTTCTGGAGTTTTTGGTTGCCATTCATTAATGAGTTCCTGTAAATTTTCAGGAGCAACACCATTATGTTCAGTCAAAATCGCATTTAATGCACGGTGATGTTTAATTGAGGCTGGGTCATCGACAACAATTTTTTCACCGGCTGGAACAGATTCTAATTCATAAGCCCATGCATTAAATTGGACTTGATAGTCTTGGGTTTTGTCATATTGACAATAATTAACGCTAAATAAATTATCAAATGCATAAACAGTTGTATTTTTATTTAGTCTTAAACTTAAAACTGCTTGTGTTGCAGAGTCACAAGTAATGATACGTTCAATTTTCGCATTATATTGATATGGACTTTCAAAACTTGGAAAGGCTGTTTTAAGTGCTCTAGGTTTCTGATTTTCAACCGCAATAATCTGATTGATTGTAACTTTTTGGTCTTGTGGGCCTTGAATCAACCAAAAAGATTGATCCATGTCTTCTTCATGTTCACATAAGCCCATTGGCATTACAGGCGCATCAAGTGCTAGTCCTAACCATTTTGGTACATCTGTTTCAGGATGGGACGTCAATAGATTCCAATGTTCGCCATGACTACCAAAATTTTGGTCATTTACTTTAATAATTTCTGGACTGTTTTGATTTTTCATAAGCACGATGCTGTTGGGTTCACATTACTTGTTATATTAAATCGAGGGTGTTTGCTATTTTTCAAGTCACCCTATGTAAATTCTCTTGTAAAAGCACATATTTAAACATTTAAAGACAGATATTCCTTCTATTTATAAAATAAAAGGTAGATCGAGCTCGTAAAAACGTAAACAGCAAATTAAAAATAAGTTTAATACTTATTACTATTCACCTTAGAAAAGCATCTGTTAGACTTATATTTTTAGTGGAAATAGAGAATAACTTGCTGCCATTTAAGCTATGGGTAGATGCAGACGCCTTACCAAGAATATTACGTGAAGTGATTTTGCGCGCATCAGATCGTTATCATTTAGAAGTCATCTTTGTTGCTAATCAAAATGTTGGGATTACGCCCTCAGTTCGCATCAAGTCCATACAGGTTTTAAGTGGTGCAGATCAGGCCGATAAAGAAATAGTTGATCGTATGATTGAAAATGACATTGTCATTACGCAAGATATTCCACTAGCAGCTCAAGTCATTGAAAAGGGTGGCGTTGCTATTCACCCCCGAGGTGAGGTCTATACAACTGCGAATGTTAAAGCGCGGTTACATCTCCGTGATTTCATGGATACGCTTCGTGGTGCAGGTGTACAGACTGGTGGGCCGCCGCCTATTTCCGAGCGGGATAAACGTGAATTTTCGAGTGCATTAGATCAAACAATTTTAAAGCAAAAACGTAAAACAGCTAAGTGAGCATCGCATGCCATCGCAAACCAATTTGGCTTTAACCTATGCCTTGTTAGTGTTTATCTGGGCAACAACTCCATTGGCAATCGTTTGGAGCGTGTCCGATCTACATCTTATGTGGGCATTGTTGTTACGCTTTTTTATTGCATTACCTTTGGCCGTAGCCATATTACTGATTTTAAGAACACCTTTTCCAACGCATCGACAAGCTGTTCATAGTTACGTTGCCGGTTCTTTTAGCTTAATTGGTTCTCAAATTTTTACCTATGCTGCTACCCAATATTTAAGTTCAGGCATGATTGCGCTTATGTTCGGTTTAGCACCCATTATGGCTGGGCTGATTGGTCGTTTTGCATTTGGGCAGCAACTTTATAAGTTGCAATGGCTAGGTATGGCGATTGCAGTATGTGGTTTAGCGATTATTTGCTTGAATGGATCAAATCAGCATGTACATCCGTTCGGCATTGTTCTCATGCTAATGAGTGTGTTTGTTTATTCTTTTTCAATTTTTTGGGTAAAGAAAGTGAATGCACAAATTCAGCCTATGGCTCAGGCAACGGGCTCTATTTTAGTTTCTTCAATTTTAGCAAGTTGTCTTATTCCATTTATTTGGCAATATGCACCGACACATTTACCAGAAGCTAAATCTTTATTTGCTTTAATTTATACAGTACTGATGGCTTCATTAGTCGCTATGTTCTGTTATTTCAAACTTATACAGAATATTCAGGCAACGACTTTATCTTTAACAACGGTAATTACCCCAATGTTAGCCATGATGATTGGAGCGGCTTTAAACCACGAACAACTTTCGATTATGGTGTTTGTGGGGGCTTTAATTATCCTGTTTGGACTATTTTTATACTTTTATAAAGACATTCAAGCAAATCGAAATTTTGTCCGACATATTAAGCCTAAATAGGAGAAGATTTGGGTAATTTGTTGAGCTTATTCATTAAATTGTTCTAATTCGTAGCGAAATGCATGATCAAATTGATCTCCCAACTTAAGTAGTAGAAAATAGCGCAGCAATATAATATTAGGATTGTTAAGGAAAGATCAGAACTTACTGATTTTTAAACCTTAATACAGCATCTAACGATATGGTAAATAGTAGATGTGGATGCGATTGACATGAGCATCAGCTATTTTCCATCAATCACCTTGGATTTAGAAGGTATGTTTAAACCAATCTCACTGTATATAGGGTTGAGATATACTCGCGCAAGACGCAGTAATCATTTTATTTCTTTTATTGCATTGGTTTCGATGATCGGTTTGACACTAGGTGTCGCTGTGCTGATTACGGTACTTTCTGTGATGAACGGTTTTGATCGCGAATTAAAAAACCGTGTTTTAGGAATGGTTCCGCAAGCGACAGTTTCATCTACACAAATCCTCACGGATTGGCCTGAACTGGTAAAGCGAGTTGAACATCATCCACATGTAACTGGGGTTGCACCTTTTACCCAATTGCAAGGTATGTTAACCGCGCAAGGGCAAGTCGCTGGTATTATGGTGACGGGTATTGACCCAAAATATGAAAAGAATGTGTCTATTATTCAAAATCATATTGTTGCTGGTAGCTTAGATTCACTTAAAAAAGGTGAGTTTGGTATTGTTCTTGGTAAAGATATGGCCGATTCATTAGGCTTGCGTCTTAATGACAGTGTGACATTGGTTTTACCTGAAGCAACGCCATCTCCAGCGGGTGTAGTGCCTCGTTTCAAGCGCTTTAAAGTGGTTGGTATTTTTAGTGTAGGTGCTGAAGTCGACTCTATGGTGGGATATATCGCTCTCTATGATGCATCAACACTATTACGCTTACCAGATGGTGCTCAAGGTGTCCGTTTAAAACTAGATGATATTTTTGCCGCGCCACAAGTTGCAGATGACTTGGTAAAAAGTTTGCCAAGCAATTTTTATGCAACGAACTGGACCTATACGCATGGCAATCTGTTTAATGCCATTCAAATGGAAAAAACACTAGTTGGTTTGTTACTTGTACTTATCATTGTGGTTGCAGCATTTAATATCGTTTCGTCATTGGTCATGGTCGTGACTGATAAAAAATCTGATATCGCCATTTTACGTACATTAGGTGCGTCACCATCGATGATTACTAAAATATTTATGGTGCAAGGCACCGTGATTGGTGTGATTGGTACAGTTGCGGGTACGGTTTTAGGTGTAATTTTGGCTTTAACCATTAGTGATATCATTTCATGGTTTAACAATGTGTTGGGCCTAAATCTATTTGATGCTTACTTTGTGCATTACCTTCCTTCTTATTTAAGATGGCAAGATGTGACGATTATTGTGATTGTGTCTTTACTTTTAAGCTTCTTGGCGACTATCTATCCGGCGCTTCGTGCTGCCAAAGTTCAACCTGCCGAGGCACTGCGCTATGAGTAAAATTGTTTTAGAAGCAAAAGATATCTATAAACATTTTGATGATGGTAAATCTAAGGTTGAAGTCATTAAAGGTCTTTCTTTACAAGTTGAAGCAGGGCAGTTTGTTTCGATTGTTGGTGCGAGTGGTTCAGGTAAAAGTACTTTGCTTCATGCACTAGGCGGTCTAGAGCAACCAACGCAAGGACAAGTATTTTTAAATGGTCAGCGTTTTGATAATTTAGGTGAAGCCGAGCGTGGTTTTCAACGTAACAAGTACCTTGGTTTTGTTTATCAATTTCACCATTTGTTACCTGAGTTTACTGCGCTTGAAAATGTGGCAATGCCTCTTATGCTTCGCCCAGATAGCCAATACAAATCGGTAAAAGCACAAGCTGAATATTTACTAGACCGAGTGGGATTATCTCATCGTATGGACCATCAGCCAGGTGAGCTTTCAGGCGGTGAGCGCCAACGTGTTGCTTTAGCTCGTGCTTTGGTCACTCAACCTGCGGTTGTTTTGGCTGATGAACCTACCGGAAACCTAGATCGTAAAACAGCTTTAGGCATTTTTGAATTATTGACCGATCTTAAGAAAGAATTAAATATGGCGATGCTCATTGTGACTCATGATGAACAGTTAGCTCAGGCAGCAGATTCAATCTTGCATATGGAAGACGGTCTTTGGGTGAGCGGTTCTTAAAAAATTGTCATTAAATCACATTGTTAAAGCCCACTCAGTTGGGCTTTAATTTTGCCCCTAAAAAGATAACGATATGACTTTAAATGTTAAAACTTATTTTAGTGGGGTGGGTTGGAGGTATTGCATTTATGGGAATAGATTTTCCTCTAATAACGCAATATGGTTGGGTTGGTAAAGTTCTCCTCTTTATCAGCTTTATTTTTTATGTTTTTAAGCAGTACATCGTTGTAAATCGACCTATATTAAAAGCAGTTTACTATTTAGTTTGTGGGGGAAGTCTCTTTATTATAGGTCATCAATATGCTCAGCACGCCTTAAATGAAAGATTACAACTACGGGAGATGCAACCTGAGTCTTTAGACATTGTTGTGTATATAGACCGAATAAGCGAGGAAAAAGATAATAAGACACAGCAACTCGCTCAAGTTCTAGGGCGATCACCCCATGTGGTGAATTGGTTATTATATTTAAAAAATGAAAATGAGAACGCATTGATAGAAGGACCAAAATTACAATTAGGCCACTACTATCGAATTTCGGGTAAAACCAGACCAGCTCATAGTTACGCAGTATCAGGTGCTTTTGATCAGGAGCAATGGTTCATTCAACGAAATATAATGTCAGGTTTCAGTGTCCAGCATATTGAACCTTTAAGCTCTGATGAAATTTATCGATTGGGTTATCAAAAACATTTACAACAGCAACAAAAGTTTTTTACTAGGCAACAATTAAATATAGAAAAATTGCGCCTAAAATTTAGATTGATGCTAAAAAAATCTCCCTTACAGAACAAAGGACTGCTATTAGCACTTCTAACAGGAGATGAAAGCCTTTTAAATGAGGATATTAAAAATCAATTTAAGCAGTTAGGAATCTCTCATTTGTTGGCCATTTCAGGGCCTCATGTCCTTATCTTTGCAATCATGTTGTCTTGGGGAGTACATCAATTAGTACGACGTTATTATCCGCAGATTTATTTGTGGCAACCCAAGCAAATATTGGCAATGATTCCCTTATGTTTTGGGGTTTTGATTTATACAGCTTTCGTAGGCTTTGAAATTCCAGCCTTAAGAACTTTAATTTCAGTATTTTTATTTGCCTTTTTATTTTTAGTCAAACTGCCTGTTAAACCATTTTCGCTCTTAGTTTACAGCGCAAGTCTACTTTTACTTTTTGATCCATTTAGTGTTTTATCGGCAGGTTTTTGGCTCTCTTATGGTTCTTGCTTTATTTTATTACGCATTTATCAAACCATAGTACAGACTCCAAATCTTGCTTCAGTGAGTCTGCTATCTAGAATAATTCTTTTAAGCAAAACCCTCATTGAATCTCAGGGCAAAATATTTATCGCCCTATGTCCCCTAATGCTGATTTTCTTTCAACAAATTTCATGGGTTGCACCTCTCACAAATATTATTGCAGTTCCTTTGCTAGGAGGAATAATTGTTCCTTTGAATATTTTTGCTGCTTGTGTGTGGCTTATTTTTAATTCAATTGGAAATGCACTCTTTCAGATTAATGATATTTTGCTCAGTATAGTACTGACATGTTTTAGTCTTTTAGAAAAGTTATCTCTACCGTTGCAAGGTTTTAGCCTGACACCACTTGCTTTAGTGTGTCTTAGCTGTGTCATTATTATCTTATTCTTACCACGTGGTGTTTTACCGAAATCTTGGGGTCTCATATGTTGTTTACCATTAATCATTCCAAATAAGTCATCCCAGCAAATCCAATTAAATATTATAGACGTAGGCCAGGGCCAATCTATTTTTTTACAACATCCAGAGCAGACATGGTTAATTGATACGGGTGGTTCTTATGATGAGAAAGCTTTTAGTATTGGTCAAAATGTAGTGATTCCATATTTACGTCAGAAAGGTATTAAACAATTAGATCATGTGGTGTTATCTCATCTTGACCAAGATCATAGTGGTGCATTTCCTGCCATCAGTCAGGCTTTCCCTATCAAACAAGTTATATCGAATGAGTTGTGGAAAGAGCAGGTTAAAGAACCATTTACTTATTGTCATCAAGGGCAAAAATGGCAATACCCCCAGTTAGATATTGAGATACTTTGGCCTAAAGAAAATGATTTAAATTTAGTTTCTTCAAATCAAAATCAATACTCTTGTGTCGTTTATATTCATTTGAAACAGATAAAAGGTTATCAAAACTATTTAATTATGGGAGATGCTGGATGGGAAGCAGAATATCAATTGATAAAAGAATATCCTGATTTAAAAGTAGATGTTTTGGTATTAGGTCATCATGGTAGTAAACATAGTTCTGCCTATGACTTTTTAGCAACTTTAAATCCCAAGCTGGTTGTTGCTTCTGCTGGGTTTAATAACCGATATGGTCATCCAAGCAAAGAAGTCTTAGCAAGAATACAAAAACTTAATATCCCGTTTAAAAGCACAGTTGAACAAGGAACATTAAGCTTTGTATCTCGCAATCATCAAATGGTTTTATACACTTGACGTTTCGAGCGTACATGGCTTCACAGGACTTTGTGAAGCTTCGGCTTTAAGTCTATCTACAATTTGAAGTGCTTCATTTGGATCAATATTGTAAATATTATCTAAAGCAGGATTTGCTTTAAAACGTTTATAGCTCCAGTGATAATGCTCTGGGTAACGCTGAATGAGTTGTTCGATAGCCTGATGAATGACATAAGTTCCATCATCCGCACTACCTTGGTAGATTTTCTCATCCATAGGTTCAATGTGCATCGTAAAGCCGTCATTTTCGTTACGAATTGCATAAAGAAATAAGGCTTTTGCTTTAGTTTTTTGGATGAGCTTGGCACTTAAATTACTTGAAGCAAGTGGAACACCAAAATAATTGATCATATCGCCGCCTACGTTGGGCGTATGGTCAGGTAAAATTGCGGTGGTTTGACCTTGTTTTAAAGCTTTAAAAATTTGTCTTACACCACTTTCATCAGTAGGAACCAAGTTGGCTTGTTCACGACTACGGGCATCTCGAACAAAACGGTCCGCATCTTCATTTTTTACAGGCTTGTATAAAATTGTCATTGAAGTGAACTGTGAACACCAGGCATTCATGATTTCCCATGTGCCAAAATGTGGGATGATCATAACAAGCCCTTTTTTTGCTGCAAGCGCTTCGTGATAGTAATGTTCACCTTCAACATGATGAATTCTCTCGATATTCTTACTATTTGATGAACCCCAAATACTTAAAAATTCAAAGTATGAGGTGATTTCATTACGAATAGCTTGTTGCGTAATCTCTATTCGCTGCTGTGGCGTTAAATGTGGAAGGGCGATTTGTAGGTTTAGTTCTATACTTTTTGATGTTTTAGTAATTTTTAAAGTATTGATTAACCCTGCCAACATACGAGCAAGAAAACGTCCAAATTTAATTGGCTGACGGCTAAAAGTTTTAAGTAGGAAATAGTTCATGCTTTTTATATCTAATTTGGTCATCTATCGCGGAAAAAGGAAGCAATAATTAAAAAAAGATAAAATTATTATAAATGAAATCATATTATTTAGACAGTTTTTATCAAATCAACGTATATAATGACATCATTTTAGATTAATTTGGATTGGAATTTTATGTCCGATTGGCCGCCAAAACCACAAAATGAACCTATAACTCCTAAACAGAATGGACAAGAATGGCAAATTCTAGAGAAGGCTGTGCTTGCCTCTGTCGAGGAACAGCGTCGTAGCCGCCGTTGGGGTATCTTTTTCAAAACATTAACTTTTATTTATTTGTTATTCATTATTGTACTCATGGGTAAAGGCTGCTCAACCAGCAAAGAAGGCTCTGCTGTAAGTAGTAGCAGCGCTCATCTGGCAGTGGTAGATATTATTGGAACTATTGATGCTTCAAGCAATCAAGCTGTAAATAGTGAAGATACCAATAAAGCGCTTAAGCGTGCTTTTGAGGCATCAAATAGTAAAGCTGTTGCACTTAATATTAACTCACCTGGCGGTTCTCCTGTTCAGTCTGATGAAATCTGGCAGGAAATTCGTTATTTGAAAAAACAGCATCCTGATAAGAAGGTTTACGCCGTTATTGGTGATATGGGTGCATCGGGTGCATACTATATTGCTTCTGCTGCAGATGAGATTATTGTTAATCCATCGAGTTTAGTGGGCTCAATTGGGGTCATCATGCCTAATTATGGTATTAGTGGTTTGGCTCAGAAGCTTGGTATTGAAGACCGGACGTTAACCTCTGGAGCTAATAAAGACATTTTAAGTATGACAAAACCGATTGATCCTGTTCAAAAGCAACATATTCAGTCTGTTCTTGATAATGTTCATACTCACTTTATCAGTGCAGTTAAAGAAGGGCGTGGAAAGCGTTTGAAATCGAATGATCCAGCTATTTTTTCTGGTTTATTCTGGACTGGTGAACAAGCAATCCAGTTAGGTATTGCTGACCGTTCAGGTAACGTTACGAGCTTGATGCGTGAACTAAATCTTGATAATAAAGTTGACTACACGATTGAGCGTAACCCATTACAATCAATTTTAGGTCGTATGGGTGCGCAAATAGGGCAAGGGGTAAGTGAATCTATTGCTCAAGAAGTGCAGACTAGTCAAAGCGCAAAATTACAATAAAATCTGTTTTAGGATAGCGGTATGTCAATGAAACCAGTTATACACTTTGCTCATGCGAATGGCGTACCCTCAAAAGTGTATCAAAAACTGTTTGACCAATTGAAAGAGGAATATGACATTATTTATGTTCCTCTGATTGGTCCGGATAAACGCTATCCTGTGACGAATCATTGGCCTTCTTTGGTTGATCAGGTGATTGATAGTATTGTGCGGCAGGCGAAAGGACGTAAAGTCATTGGACTTGGACATTCTCTTGGTTCAGTTTTAACGTTGATGGCATCTTTTCAGCGTCCTGAACTGTTTTCTCAAGTGATTATGTTAGACCCACCTCTTATTTTAGGGCGATATTCATTTGCTTTTCATATGGCAAAATTATTTCGTCCTAAATTGGTTGATGCAATGACACCAGCGGGCTTATCTGCACGTCGTCGTGAACATTGGGACTCTAGAGAGCAGGCTGCTGAATTATTGCGTCCTAAAGGCTTCTATAAAGATTTTGATGAGGATTGTTTTCAAGCTTACATTGACTATGCTTTAAAAGAAGACTCGGTCCGCGGTGGTGTCACTTTAACTATTTCTCGTGAAGATGAAGTTGCAATTTTCCGTAAAAATCCTTCTTGGTGGTGGCTACCAATGCCAAAACCTAAGATGCCTGTGCATTTGGTCGTGGGGAAAGAAAGTGCTTTCTTAAAAAGAGGCTTTCCTCAAATGGCAAAGCGAAAAATGGGAATTCCGTTTACTGTAGTTGAAGGAGGGCATATGTTCCCTCTAGAACATCCTATTGATACTGTGAACTCTATAAAGAAATTGATTCATCAACAGCAAAGTTAATTTTTAAACTTATAAAAAAGGACATGCCAGCATGTCCTTTTTTATTTTTGCTTTTAAATAAAAAATTTACCAATTTGCAAAACGAATAGGGTGTTCAAGAACTTGATCACGGAAATAAGCTTGACCATTTTTCCATGTAAGTTGACCGTTACATAACCACTCTGCTACTTGTGGGTAGATAAAGTGCTCAAGGGTATGTACTCGATCTGCTAATGAAGCGGCAGTATCATGTTCTTTAACTGAAATAGCGGATTGAGCAATTGATTGACCAGAATCTAGTTCAGCAGTGACAAAATGTACGGTACAACCATGTAAACGATCACCTGTGTTTAAAACACGTTGATGAGTGTTCACACCTTTATAAGCAGGAAGCAGTGAGGGATGTATGTTCAGCATTTTCCCTTGCCATTTATTGACAAAGGTGGGAGTTAAAATGCGCATGAAGCCGGCTAAAATAACCACATCCACTTGCCAAGCCAAGAGTTGTTGATGCATTGCTTCATCAAAAACTTCACGAGTTGGAAAGTCTTTATGGGAGATAACAGCGGTAGCAATATTAGCTTTTTGAGCACGCTCTAGGGCATAAGCATCTGCTTTATTAGACAGTACACCTACAATTTGCCCTGATAGATTTGCATCTATCAAGGCTTGTAAATTACTGCCGTTCCCAGAGACTAGAACAGCAATTTTTATCATGCAAAGATCACACGAATTTTTTCGTCTGCACCTTCCACTGATTCAGCATTTTCTTGGATGTGTCCAATTTTCCAAGCTTTTTCACCTTGAGCATTAAGCACTTCAATTGCTTTTTCTGCATCATTGGCATCAACAGCAATGACCATACCTACGCCACAGTTAAACGTACGGTACATTTCAAAGCGTTCTACATTGCCTTCGCGCTGTAGAAGTTGGAATAACTCAGACCATTCCCAAGAAGCTTCATCAATGACAGCTTGTGCACCATTTGGTAATACACGAGGTAAGTTACCTGGTAAACCGCCACCAGTAATGTGTGCCATAGCATGTACATCAACTTGTTTGCATAGCTCAAGAACTGGTTTTACATAAATACGAGTTGGCTCCATCGCAACATCAGCAAGAGAGCGACCATCAATTATTTGAGTTAAATCAACGTTTTTAACGTCTAAAATTTTACGTAATAATGAATAACCATTTGAGTGAGCACCACTTGATGCAACACCAATAAGCACATCACCAGACTTTACTTTAGAGCCATCAATAATTTTACTTTGCTCAACAACACCAACAGCAAAACCAGCAAGATCGTAATCTTCGCCTTCATACATGCCTGGCATTTCTGCGGTTTCACCACCTACAAGTGCGCAACCTGCAAGCTCACAACCTTTACCAATACCAGTAACAACATTTGCAGCAACGTCAACATTTAAGTGACCAGTTGCATAATAATCAAGGAAGAATAATGGTTCTGCACCACAAACCAAAAGATCATTTACACACATAGCCACAAGATCTTGGCCAATTGTGTCATGACGATTAAGATTAAGTGCCAAACGTAATTTAGTTCCTACACCATCGGTTCCAGAAACTAAAACAGGTTCTTCATAACCTTTAGGAATTTTGCATAGTGCGCCAAAGCCACCAAGACCGCCCATTACTTCAGGACGACTTGTACGTTTAGCGACTGACTTGATACGATCGACCAGTGCGTCGCCCGCTTCAATGTCGACACCCGCATCTTTATAGCTTAAACCGGTATTTGGGGTAGAAGTTGAGTTGCTCATAAATGAAGTCTCCGCATTGGCGGGAGATTATAACCTGAATATACGAAACTCTTATGTTATTTATGCTCGAAAATGCTATCTTTAATAAAAATATTTTTTCATTTATAACGATTAAATCAAAAAAGGCTAGATTTTATGCAAGATCGTATACTGCGCCGTATTTTTTTACTCGCAGGTATTGTATTGCTGGTATGGGTATTGTACTTACTCAAGCCTGTAGTCATTCCTTTTATCGGCGCTTTTTTCCTGGCTTATTTATTCAGTCCACTTGTTGATGTTCTGGTAAAAATCAAATTGCCTCGCTGGTTAGCAATTAGCGTAGTGTTTATAGGAATCGGTGTAACACTAACCATTGCATTGTGGTATTTGGTTCCCCTTATCTGGAAACAATTAGTTTACGCCCGAGATAGCATTCCAGCTGGTATACATTGGATTAATGCAGAACTATTACCATGGGTTTCTTCGACATTTAATGTTCAGCAAATGGAAATTGACACAGAGCAGATGTCTAAAGCTGTGATGGAATATGTTCAAACCAATTATAGTGCCGATAGTATTCAGTCAGTGTTATTAAAATTGGCCCAGTCTGGTTTGAATTTTATTCAAATTGGTGGAACAGTTGTTTTAATTCCAATTATTGCTTTTTATTTTTTACTAGACTGGGACCGTATGCTACAAAACTTACGTCGTCTCATTCCACGTCGATATGAAGCAAATACTTTACAGATCGTTGGCGAATGCCATAGCGTTTTAGGGGCATTTGTTAAAGGTCAGTTTCTCGTCATGCTATTGCTAGGCATAGTATATGCAGTTGGTTTGCAGCTCATTGGTTTGGAAGTTGGTCTTATTATTGGTATGGTGGCTGGCCTTGCCAGTATTATTCCTTATTTAGGATTTGCAGTAGGTATTATTGCCGCCGTAATTGCAAGTTTGTTCCAGTTCGGATTGGACTGGATGCACTTATTACTTGTTGGCGTAGTTTTTATGATTGGCCAAGCGATAGAAGGCTATATTCTACAGCCATTCTTATTGGGCGATAAAATTGGTCTATCTCCTGTAGCAGTTGTCTTTGCCGTATTGGCCGGTGCACAACTTGCTGGTTTCTTGGGAATGTTAATTGCATTGCCTGTTGCTGCTGTGATTGTGGTGCTATTGAAACACTTAAGAGATAACTATGAACGAAGCTCACTTTATGCTCCACCTTCTGCGTTAGTAATACAACAGGGCGATCTTGAGCAAATTCATGTAGAAACCGAAAGCACTAAGCTTGATCTTGAGGTTAAAACACAGCAAGATACAGATAAACTGAAACCATCTGACCAGAAATAATTTCAAGGTTAATTCAATATATGCGTCAACTCCAACTGGATATAGAACCTCAACTTGATGCTCGAATCAGTGATTTTTCGGGACCAAGTTGGGGGAATGTAGTCGATGCTGTGCGTCAACTACATGCTGGTCTGGTCAGTAGGTTTTATATCTACGGTGGCGCAGGGACAGGTAAGAGTCACTTACTTTCTGCAATTTGTGACTCTTATTTAGAAATAGGCAAATCTGCAATTAAAGTTTCTTTACTTGAACTTCTTGATGCTCCTATCGAAGCAATTACTTCTTTAGAGCATTATGATCTTGTGGCTTTAGATGATATTGAATCGATTAGTGGTGTGCCGCATTGGCAAAAAGCTGTCTTTCATTTAATGAATAATCACGAAGGGCAGTTGGTATTTTCTTCGCGTGTAGCGCCTATCGAATTAAAGTTGGAATTACCAGACTTACAGTCACGACTTACCCAAGCTGTCAGCGTTAAAGTGCCGAGTGGAAGTTTATATGCGGACCGCTATGCCTTGGTTACCTCTGTAATGTCTAGACGTGGTATCCATTTTGATCAGCAAATTGTTGACTATTTATTGTTACATGGTCCTCATCAACCTTCTCTTTTATTACAGTCAGTTGCCCAATTAGAAAAATTACTTAAAGGTGAAAAAACAAAACTTTCGAATGCAACTTTAAGACAAATTTACGCTTTGATTGATGAATATCAACAATAGATATTCTTTCATTTGAGCTTATGGCTTTGTCTGAACTTTGCATTAGCCATTTAATTTTTCTGAATCAAAATATAAAAACGAATTATGAAGTAGTTTTCTTTCTATACTTCAAGCCTTCTGTTGATTTTAAAATAGTTAATTTTTTGCATTTAAAAAAGTTTTTTAAATCTAACAGGCTTTTTGTAATGTAGCTTTAAAATGACTCTACAGGCCGACCAAAATGTCTTGAGAAATTCTAGTTCCTGTGACAAAGTACGCACAAAGGATGCGGTTGCAAAAGCGGAAATTTTGCAATTTTGACAAAGAAAAATGAAAAAAAGATGTAAGGAGATGGGTATGCTCAAACGGAGCATTGCTTTTGCTTTATTGGCTGTCGCTGGACACGCTTATTCTGCCGATATTCAAGTCACAAGCTTAATTGATGAAGATAAAGATGATACGCTCTGTACATTGCGTGAGGCTGTACAATTTCTTAATTATCGAGCATCTTCCAATGCTGCTGATGTTGAAAAATATGCAACTGGTTATCATGGATGCGGAAATAAAGAGGCTTCTTCAAATATTATTTTGCAGCGTGATAAAGAATATACTTTGAATAAAAGTATAACAATTACTGTTCCTTTAGCTATTAGTACAGCAAAGAATGATTCTACATTGGTTGAGGAAGGAGCACCCAATTCTCATAATGCATTAATTAAAATGGCAGGCACGGATCAACTATTCCGTGTAGATGATGGTAGTGTTGAAAAAGCCTCTTTTACAGTTTCATTTATTGATGTCAATTTAAAAGGTGCCGGATCAAAAAGTGCAGTACCTGATGGTGATGGTGGATTAATTTATAACCATGAACAATTGGTCATTCAAAATTCACGTTTAATAGATGGGTATGCTACTCGTGGCGGGGCAATTTATAACGCGGGAATTTTATCTAATACTACAAAAACAGCAGGCTCGGTAATGATTACTAATAGCCTGATGCAGAATAATAAAGCGAGTCAGGGCGGCGTTTTATATAGTGATATGCCACTTTACTATATTGGTCGCTCTGTCGTGCGTGATAATGAAGTGACTGCTGCAGATGGCGCATTGTTCCACGCACAAACTAAATTTGCAGATGAAAGTACTGGTGGCTATTTAACCTCTCGTGCTATCGGTTTAAGTAATAGTACGATTTTTCATAATAAAGGTAGTTTTATTGCCAATGTCCGAGATGGAATGGTGATCAATAACATTACAATGATTAAAAACACGGGTGGGCTATTTTTTGATGCTCCACAAGGAAAAGCTTCCGTTTCTAATAGTATTCTAGTGGGCAATACAACCAACTGTCAGACATCTGCAACAGATAAGACGATTGTACAGAGCAATTTGGTGACTACGGAATGTAACCGTAATGCTTCAGCAACACTTCCTAATATTATTTATCCAGCCAATGAAAAACTAATAGCAGGGAATGCAGATGAAGGAACATGTGATGTACCACCTGCAGATGGATTGCTTTGTCCTTATTCAACACCAAGTAATAGTTTCTTAGGTTTCTTTAAACCCAGAATTCTCGATAAATATACGAGCTTTTCACAATCATTATTAATTAACAAAGGCCGTTTATATAGTGATGGAACTTCAGTCGGTTTAGCAAGTTGTGAAAAACAAGATCAACGTGGAAAAAATAGAAGTGCTTATGATGAGCTATGCGATTTAGGCTCAATTGAATTAACAATTAACCGAGATGATATTAGTACGCATGGTCAAGATATTAAATATGGAGAAATTGCCAAGTTTAATATTGCTGATGTTGTGGGTGATGGTGAATTAGTTTCTCCACAAACATGTGAAAAAATGTTTGGAAAAAGAACAGATGGTAAAGCATGGCAATCAGGTTGTATGAAAGTGATTCAGACAAGCACGTCATCTAAGGGAACTTTGTCGATTGATACACAAGGAAACTTAACTTATGTTCCAAATGATAACTGGCATGGAGCCGATGTATTTAACCTTTTAATCGTCACAACTATAACACGTTTTAATAATGCAGCAGATGTTTATCTAACGGTTCCAGTTCAAATCGTACAAGATCCACCATCAGGTATTGAAGATAAAACTGTAAGCACGGGTGGCGGGGGGAGTGTCAGTGGTGGCTTAATTTTAGGTTTATTTGGCTTAATTGCTTTGCGACGTTTAAAGTCATAATCAAGGATGATAAGGCTATGAAAAATTATAAAAAAGCTTTTTTAGCATTAGCTGTAATTGCTGCAATGCCATTATTTGCAGATACTACAAATGGAAGAATTGATGTTACAACTTTTGTCGATGAAGATGGTGATAATACCAATGCCTGTTCATTGCGTGAAGCGATAAAGACTGCTGAATTGCGTAAGTCTTATGGTGGTTGTACAGTTATTGATACACGTGAGACTACACAGAAATCTATTCAGCTTAAAGCAGGAATCTATAATTTAAGCAAGGAGCTAGTTCCTAATGCCAATATTGCTATTTTTGGTGCTGACCCCGTAGATTGGCAGAAGAAAAGTGTTTTAACTAATGATTATCCCGCACAGCTTGAATTACAAACGTATATTGATGCCCAAGGTAAATCACGTATTTTTAATACAACTTCCTATAAGCAACCCCTAAGCTTAAATAATGTCATTCTTACAAATGGAGTTACAACTGGTCAGGGTGGGGCGATTTATGCCGGTGCTGATATTGCTTTACAAAATAGCCAGATTTTATTATCACGAGCAACAAGTGGTGGAGCAATTTATTTAGCTTCACCTAATATTACTTTGTCAGTAAATCATTCATTACTGAAAGGTAATAGCGCAACACAAGGCAGTGTGTTATCAATGGGGTGTTTTAGTGACACCGTCTATGCGCCACGTACCATTACGTTTACATCAAATAGTATTGTAAATAATGGTAATACAGCTTCAACAAGTACATTTGAGTTTTGCGGTAAACCTACTGCGACATTGTCGATTAATACTATTGCGAAAAATATAGCGAATAGTACTAACGGCAGTGTTATTAAGTTTACTGGCGATACCAATAATCCAGCCAATACATCAAGTATTTTAAGTTCAAGCAGTAGTCTAGTACTTTTAAATAATACAATTGTTGAAAACAATGCGAACAGTACTTTCCTCTACGACAAACTGGGCACAAAAAAGCTTAGTTTTAACGTACTGGCTTATAACACTGGAAGTTATGCTTGTAAATATTTGTTAGGCGCGGCAGCAGAGCAGAAGAGTGTAGGTTTAACACTGAGCTTCAATGCCCTTGATTGGACGTCTACGATAGCAAAATGTGATGTACCAAAAGAATCTCTGCCTGATGGTCATACGAATATTAATATCAGTACACAATCATTTAATACTCTATTGAGCCTACAGGATGCAACGGCTTCTACAGGTTTTTTACCTATTTATTATCCAAGAGATATTTCTTCTGACAAAGATTTAATTGATACTGATAAAGATGGAAAAGGAGGCTGTGCTACAACTGACCAGCGTGGTTTAAACCGTTTAGCAGATGGAGCCTCTTATTATCAGTCAGAGAACCGTAATAGTTGTGATATTGGGGCTGTTGAGTTAATGAAATTAACTTCAGGCGACTTAAAGGACGTCAGCAATATCTCATTAACAACCTTAATAGATACTTATCAACAAAATTTTGATTTATTTGATAAATATATTAAAGACCCTAAAACACCCTCTAATTTTATTACTTATTATAAAGTACGTTTAGCTGAGTTTAAAAACCTGATTGATACAACCAAGGCAAATCTTAAATATCGTGCTATATATCTTGATTTAAAGAACTATGATTTACCTTTACCGGCCGAAGATGCTAATCATGTGTTGAAGTTCTTCAATACAACTGACTATCGTATTACAACAGAGGCATTGGGTATTGGATCACTTGATGACACATTTGATCAAAGCCAAATCGATGCTTTAACTGATGAGGATAAAGTATTCTGTGAGTGGAGTAGCGCTTTACAGCAAATTGTTTTTTATCGCAAGGATGATGTAGTTACTCAAGCCGGTAGCTATGCTTATTGTAAATATACGATTACAACAGCCGATAGTAAATCAAGCTCAAGCGGTTTGATAAAAGCACGTTTTAATAATATTGAACCTGTTTCTGGAGATGGAACACTTACCTTTAAGTATCTTGCAAATGAAACTATTCCATTGAATCTTCTTAAATATGCGGATGATGATGGAGATGGGCCAGTAAGCACAATTTCAAAACCTAAAACACAATTTTGGGTGAATGAAAAAGGCGTAGAGTTACCAATCTATTTACCAAGCAAAACTTCAAAAGATGGAATTTTTAAGGTTGTTAAAGCAGATCGAGAAGGACCTTGTCCGGAAGATGATAAAGATAAAACTTGTTATGGTGGGAATATTTATATTCAGGCAAATAACGTCTTTAATGTTTTCAACGATTCATTGAGCTATAACGTTTATGATGCAGATGGTAAAATCTCATCTAAAGCTGGCACAATTAATCTAGTAAGTACTGCAACTACCACGGACGATTCTCGAAGTGGCGGCGGTGGCGGTAGCTTAGGAATTTTATCTATAGCATCTTTACTGGGTTTAGCGGCCTATAGACGCTACCGTAAATAAAATATATAAAACAAAAAGCCTCCAATTGGAGGCTTTTTTATAAAATTTATGTAAGACACTAAATTCACTACATAGGAATTTTGCAGAGTTATTTAATGTTCTAAATACTTATTCATATATTCTTCCCGAATAGCTGTTTTTTCTTCACCATTTGCTTTAAGCATCCGCTGGCGCAAATCATTACGCTCTTGCGTACTCATTTTTTGCCATGCTTCACGCATTTTTTCTTTTTCAGCATCGGGAAGCTGAGTAAACCAGTCCATACGTTGCTGTAGGTTTGTACTTTGATTCGCTGGTAACTCTTTTAAGCTCTGGTAACGTTTAATAACTGCACGTTGTTCTTCTTCAGAAAGAGCATTCCATGTGTCATCAACTTGTGTATTGGCATCTTTAGAAAAAATCCAAAATCGTTCAAAACCTGCAAAACTGGTTTGCAAGAAACTTAATGAACAAAGGATAAGCGCTAATTTTTTAGCTGCCATGTTGTACTTTATCCTCACCCAAGACCATTAGCATTTCTAAATCTTCCACCATTTGTGGGGATAATTTAGGATTTACAATCACTTGATTTTGTGGCTTATCAACAATATCTGCTGAATTAGGTAAAATTACAAAACCTGTGATCGCTGCTGCAAGTGCAAAACCAGACATTTTCCAGACACTATAAAAAGAGGCTGGTTTTTGTTGAATATGGTCAAGCACATGATTCATGACCACTGTTTTATTTTTATGGTGATGTGCCAAACTATCAAGTTTAGACGTCACCTTTTTAGTGAAATCATCATGATTCATCATAACCTCCCAAGGGATTTAAATGGGCCAAATACTCTCTAAGTCCCTGAATTGCTCGGTGATAATGGGTTTTTACACTACCTTCGGTACAGTTCATGATCTGAGCTGTTGTGTGTGTGTCAAAACCTTCCCACGCACGTAACATAAATGCCTGTTGTTGACGAACTGGTAGCTTTGAAATCGCTTCTCGAATTTCTTCGATAGTCACTGCTTGATCAAGAAAATCTGCAGGATTGATGGCTTTTTCATCAACTATATCAATAATTTCGTCGTCGTCATTGTCGAGACTAACTTTTTTGAAGAATGAAAATGGGTTTGCTCTACGAGATTCTTTGCGGCGCCAATCCTGAAGTTTGTTGTTTAAAATCGTATAAAACAGGGGATACCATTCTTCAGTACTTTTATCGGCATAAGATTTGTGTAAAGAAATAAATGCTTCTTGAACCAAATCCATTGCAATACCTTGTTGACCTTGGGTAGCACTCTCCATCATCACCAAAGCACGACCAGTTACATCTTGCATGAAAACTTTCAGGCGTTGCTCAGCCGTGCTTGCATGAGCACTAGATGTTTCCGATCGAGACTTTTTCGGTGCTAAATCCATGGAGATGGAAAATCCTGTCATTGGACATACCCACCTTATCTTCAATATATCTCTTATATAACGTTGAAAAGAGGTGGGAGGTTGACAACAATCGGCTATTTTTTACTAGTGTAGTTGATTTTTTTCACAAATATGTGAGATGTAAAATAAATTAACGTTTTATTGGCGTTGACGAACCATCTCAAAAAAACAAATAGACCCTGCAATTGCTACGTTTAATGACTCTTGTCCACCTGGCTGTGGAATAGTCACTGATTGCGCGTGCTCTAAGGCGTAATCACTTGCACCTTGGCCTTCATTTCCTAAAATCCAGACACAGGGCTGAGAAAGATCTTGTGAGTAAAGGCTTGTTGAGTGATGAGAGCTTGTAACAAAAACTGGGATTCTAAATTTTGGAAGAATATCTGTAAGTTGGAAGTTTTCAAAACAATGTAAGCTAAAATGAGCCCCCATACCTGCTCTTAACACTCGTGGAGACCAAAGCGATGCAGAGCCTTGTGTGCAAATAATTTGCTTAATATTTGCTGCTGCTGCTGAACGTAGCAATGTGCCTACGTTACCTGGATCTTGTATATTCTCCAGAATCAAAGTGTCCACTTTGTAATCAATTGTTGATGCAGTTTTAGGCAAATCAATAATAGCTAAACAAGGTAAGCTCGTACCTAATGTACTCAAATCTCTATATAAGACTTCGCTAATAACAAAGATATGACCTTGATGTAGCTCAATTATTTTTTTTAAATCAGTGTGTTCTAGTGCTTGTTCTGTCGTAAATAAAGAAAAAATCTTCTTTTGCTGTTGTAACCACGTTAAACAGAGATGGGTACCTTCAAGGACTGTTTGTTGGTGCTTTTTTCGAGCGCTATTAAGTTCGATTAATCCACGCAAATGTTTAATTTTTGCATTGTCTTTTGATTCTAAAAAAATAACCGCCATGAGAAAATATCCAACAAAAGGGCACCATCATACTATGATGCCCTAAATAATTAAAATTATTAATGATAGCTTGTTACGCGTTCAACTTCATTTTTAGAGCCAATAATTACAGGAACACGTTGGTGAAGCTCCGTTGGTTCAATGTCTAAAATGCGAACACGGCCAGTAGTTGATGTACCACCTGCTTGTTCAATGAGCATACTCATTGGATTCGCCTCATACATTAAACGTAAGCGACCCGCTTTTTTCGGATCTTTTAAGTCGTATGGATAAAGGAAAATACCACCGCGGCATAAAATACGGTGAATATCACCCACCATACATGCTACCCAGCGCATGTTGAAATCTTTTTCACGAACAGATGTTTTCCCTGCAAGTAATTCATCAATATATTGTTTTACAGGTTCTTCCCAATGGCGCTGGTTAGACGTATTAATTGCAAACTCTTGAGTGTCTGCTGAAACTTGAACATTATCAGTAGTAAGCAAGAATGTTTGAGTTTCTGGGTCTAAAGTAAAGAATACTACGCCATTTCCTACAGTTAAGGCCATCATGGTTGATGGGCCATAAAGTACATAACCAGCAGCAACTTGCTGTGTACCAGCTTGCATGAAATCGTCTGCTTGAGTTACCGCATTTTTTGCAGGCAGGATAGAGAAAATTGTGCCTACACACATATTGATATCAATGTTACTTGAACCGTCTAATGGATCAAATAAAACCAGATATTTACCATTTTCTTGTGCAGGTGTGAACTCATCAAGCTCTTCAGAGGCAAGACCACCCACTTGTGGATGAACTTTTAAAGCATCAATTAAGTAGTCATTAGAAATCACATCAAGTTTTTTCTGTGTTTCACCTTGAACATTTTCATTACCAGCACTACCCAAAATACCAGCGAGCGCGCCCTTTTGTAAGGCTTGATCGATAGTTTTACAGGTGGTGGCAATAGTGTCGATGACTTGAGCCAACTCAGGTGTTAGATTCCCTTTTTGTTGTTGTAAAAATTGGGACAATGTGAGGTTGGACATATAAAATAGCTCCTGTGCTTCAAGCATCAAAATGAGTCAGATAAATACGTGGCATATTCTAGATGAGAATGTCACAAAATAAAAATTATCTTACTTTATTTGTGTTGGATTTATGCTTACAACCTCCATTTTAAATGGTATGTTGATTATATGACAACGGACTGTATATTTTTAGGAGAATCGAAATGACAACAAAGAAGTTTGATGCGACCCCCACAGCAGGTGAACCAATCAATCTAGATGAAATTTCGAAAGAGAATGTTCAGGAAGCTTGGAAAGATTATGAGGCAAAACCTGAATATAAAGATTTTAATAAGCATGATTTGATTGAATCTATGCAACATACCGAAGAAGAAAAGAAATCTTCTTAAGTTTTGTTGTTATAAAAAAACGCTCATATTATATGAGCGTTTTTTTATGCATATGCTTTATTTTAACAATGGTGGCACTGCTTCATAATTAATTTCAACGCGGCGATTTTCTTTCCACGCAGATTCATCATGTCCTGCATTAACAGGAGCTTCTTTACCATAACTTACAGCTTCAAGTTGCTGTGGGTTTACGCCATTGGTAATTAAGTAGCTTTGTACAGCTTTAGCACGACGCTCGCCTAAAGCCATATTGTACTCACGTGTACCACGTTCATCTGTATGGCCAGTTAATGCAACTTTTGAGTTTGCATTTGCCATAAGGAATTGTGCGTGAGCTTGGAGAGTTTGATAGTCTTCAGTAGATAAGTCACTGCTGTCATAATCAAAATGAACAACACGTTTAGCCAAAGCAGCTTTATTTGCTTCAGTCACACCTTTCGATGAAGCACCAGCCAAATTTTGAGCATTTAATGCAGCATCTTCACTTAAACCAGAAGTGTTTACCGTACTTGGATTTGTACCAGTCGTGGTCGTCGCTGCCGGTTTGCGACTCGCACAACCTGTCATCACGAGTGCTACGCTAAGAAAGGGTAGAGCTAAATATTTGATTGATTTCATGATCATCTCCATCAATGGAATTAAAAGTTATTTTGGTGCCCAAGCTGGTTCACGTACTTCACCTTGTTCGCTTGGTAAATTCATACGGAAACGTCCATCAGTAGACATGATAGATAACAAGCCACGGTTGCCTTCACGAGTCGCGTAGACCACCATTTGTCCATTCGGTGAGAAACTTGGTGACTCATCTAAACTGGTTGGAGTAAGAATATTGGTGATGCCAGTATTAATGTCCTGAATTGCAACTTTATAACTGCTGCCACTTGGACGATGAACAAGAGCAATCTTTTTGCCATCTGCACTCAAAGTTCCACGTGCATTAAATGAACCTTTAAACGTTAGACGTTTTACTGAGCCATCAGCAAAGGTATAACGATAGATTTGGGCAGAACCACCACGGTCAGAAGTAAAAATAAACGATTTTCCATCTGGTGTATAACGTGCTTCCGTATCAATGGCCGAGTCGTTTGTCATACGTTTGACTTGGCGAGTTGATAAATCCATTTGATAGATTTCTGGGTTACCATTCATAGATGCTGTAAATAGCATTGATTGGCCATCAGGTGAAAAACTCGGTGCGCCATTTAGGCCTTTAAAGCTTGTGAGTACTTCACGTGTCCCTGTAGATAAATCTTGTAAATAAATGGCTGGACGCTTGGTTTCAAAAGAAACATAAGCAATTTTCTTGGCATCTGGTGTCCATGCCGGAGAAAGAATTGGGTCACGAGATGACAAAACAGTTTTTGGTTGTTCTCCATCCGTATCTGCAATTTGTAATGTATAACGTTCTGCAGGAGTTGCCGGATTTCTAAGCACATATGCAATACGGCCACTAAAATCACCGGGAATGCCTGTAAGTGCCTGATAAATAGCATCACTGACCATGTGGCCAGCTTGACGTATACGTGAAGCAGGTACATTTAAAAGTTCATTTAAAATGTATTGCTGCTTTTGTACATCATAAAGTTGGTAATGAACTTCAAAACCTGTAGCTGTTTGTTTAATTTGTCCAGTAACTACATATGGAATTCCGGCAGCTTGCCAGTCAGAAGCTTGAATCTGATTGATTGCAGCATTAGCAGGTAAATTTTTAGATGAGCTTGTAAAGCGCCCAGAACGGTTTAAGTCAGTTTCGACAATAGGAGAGAGCCCATTGTCATTACTAAACGGGACAATTGCAATTTTGGGTGCCTGATCTGGTGCTTTAGCAATTTCCAGATATAACTGGGCAAAAGCAGTTGTAGAAGCAAGAGGGCTTAGTGCGGTGATCAATGCTAAAGATAGCAGGTGTTTGCGGCTCGTATTCATAAGTTTAAAGTCATAGCTGGTATTTTTGTGACTGTTGATTTTGTAGCATAGTTACATGCCTTAAACTATTTAAAGCATGTAACTCTTTCAAAATTATTGCGCTCTAAATGTAGAGGTCACGCTTCTTGCTTCACGTCTTGCATCTGGGTCCGATGGCATAGGATATGGCGCAGAGGCTTGAATTGCTGCCTTAATACTTGCATCTAAAGCATCATCTCCGCTTGAACGCGTGATTACAATTGAATTGACACTTCCCGAATCTGAGAGGGTAAAACGAACACCAACTGTTTTACCACTACTTCCTGTCGGGACATCCCACGAGCGTCGAATTTTTTGCTCAAAATCACGTCTAGCTGAAGAAGCAACTTTTTTAGCCTCAGCTTTCTTTTGAGCTGCCTCTTCTTGTGCTTTTTGAGCAGATGCAGCTTTTGCTTCAGCTTCTGCCTCAGCTTTGCGTTTAGCATCGTCAGCAGCTTTTTGTTGTTTGGCTTTTGCATCTGCTTCGGCTTTGCGTTTAGCATCATCAGCAGCTTTACGAGCTTCACTTCGTTCATGCTTAGCTTTTGAGTCGGCTTCAGCTTTGCGTTTAGCATCATCAGCAGCTTTACGAGCTTCACTTCGTTCATGTTTAGCTTTTGAGTCGGCTTCAGCTTTGCGTTTGGCATCTTCATTTAATTTTTGTTGCTTGGCTTTTGCATCGGCGTCAGCTTTACGTTTGGCGTCTTCATTAGCTTTTTGTTGCTTAGCTTTAGCATCTGTCTCAGCTTTACGCTTAGCGTCGTCATTGGCTTTTGCCTTAGCTTCAGCTTTGTGTTTAGCATCTTGCTGCGCTTGTAGTTTAGCGTTTTCGGCCTTCTGAGCCTCACGTTTCAGCTTTGCCTCTGTCTCTGCTTTTCGCTTAGCCTCTTCAGCAGCTTTACGTTGTTCAGCTGCTTGTTTAGCTTTGGTCGCTTCATCAGCTTTTGCATTTTGCTCGACTTTACGTTTTTGTTCGGCTTCAGATCTCGCTTTAGATTCGGCTTGGCGTTTTGCTTCAGCATCAGCACGTTGTTTTTGTGCTTGAGCTTCATCAGCTTTACGCTGTTCAGCAGCTTGTTTAGCTTTAGCTGCTTCATCAGCTTTACGTTTTTGTTCCGCTAATTTTGCTTGTTGTGCCTGTTCAGCTTTTTGCTTTTGAGCAGTAAGTTGCTGAGCAGTTGGCGGAGGAGGTGCGGCCGGAAGATTTTGAGGGAGAGTCTCATCTACAATAGGGGTTAACACCTCTTTTGCTTCATTTGTAGCAGTTGTCTCTTGTTCAACTGCTTTTGCTAAAGGAGGGGGTAAATCTTCTGGCTTAACTAAAATAGTTGTTAGCTTTTTTGGCTGTTCAGGTGGTTTACTCAAGCCTAAAAAAAGCAAGCCAACAATGGCAATTGCATGAACTCCAATTGTAAAGCTCAGTGCAATCGCATTTTGTTTAAAGTGCGGCTTTTGATTTTTATTCATAGCTTATTTTAAAGGCTCTGTCAGAAGGCCAACTTGAGTTAAACCTGCTTCTTGTAAACTTGCCATCAATGATACGACTTCTCCATAAGGACGAGACTTATCACCATTGACTAAAACTGTGAGTTGTTTATTTTCTTGTTCAGCTTGTTTTTGAGCATTGCTTAAAACTTCTTCAAGTTTTTCACGAGATAATGGCTCACTATCTTTATAATCTTCATACTGAAGATAAATATTGCCGTCTTTACCAATCGTTACCATGGCTGGCATGTCTTTTGATTCGATTGGATGGTTATTTGCTTGAGGTAAATCGACTTTAATTCCACTAGTAATCATGGGAGCAGTCACCATGAAAATAACCAAAAGTACCAGCATAACGTCAATATAGGGTACGACGTTCATATCACTTTTTAGTGGTTTTTTTATGCGCTCAAAGCGCCCTGAACGCTGAATTGCCATTATGCATCTTCCTGTGATGAACCCACAGACTGACGTTGCAATAAAGCAATCATCTCTTCAGCAAATAAAGCACGATCAGAGTAAACACTTTCGCTTTTAGACGTGAAATGGTTAAAAGCCAATACAGCAGGAATTGCAGCAAATAAACCAATTGCGGTTGCAATAAGTGCCTCGGCAATACCGGGTGCAACAGTTGCCAGTGTAACTTGATCAACAGCAGCTAAACCGATAAAGGCATTCATAATGCCCCAAACGGTACCGAATAGACCGATGTAAGGAGCTACAGAGCCAATACTTGCTAAACTACCTAAGCCATATTCCAGATGGCTTTGATCACGACTCAAACCTACACGTAAAATACGTTCAGTCCCTTCAATCGTTTGTGAAACAGGGGCCTGACATTTTTTAAGTTTAAAAAACTCACTCAATCCTTGATAAAAAATATCTTCAAGACCTGAGCGTTTTGAGTTGAGTTGAGCATTGTTGTAAAGCGTATTGAGTTCAGCACCTGACCAGAACATTTTCTGGAAATGTTCATCTTCTTGATGTGCTTTTTTATAACTCATATGTAACTTGGCAATCAGATACCAACTAAAGATTGATGCTAACAATAAAATTAGCATGACCAACTGAACGACTGGACTTGCCTGTAAAATAAGGTCAGAAATATGCAGGGTTGATTCAATGTTTGTTGCCATAGTTACATATGCCGGTTGTTTTTTTAGTCTTGTTCCAATTCTTTACGAATAAGATCACGTATTTCTTCTGGAAGACGACGAGCTATCAGTTCTTTGCTTAAACATGCCAACTCAACCTCACCAGAAGCAAGCAAGATTTCACCACGATAAATATTTTGTTGCAACACAAATGACGCAGCTTTACATGAAACTACACGTGCTGTAACAGTAATTAAATCATCCATTAAAATAGGACGCATGTATTTTACGTTAATTTTGTGTACGACAAAGTTGTAGTCTTTTTGATGCCAGTAATGATCAACGCCAGAAGCACGGAGCCATTCAGTACGGGTACGTTCCATATAGCGAATGTGGTTGGCATGGTAGACAATACCACCTGCGTCCGTATCTTCAATATAAACACGAATGTTGAATTCAAAATGATTCGCCATGAGAGGATTCCGTTTTAGTTCACTATAGAGCTTTGCATTTAAAATATGACTGCTGAATAAAACATCAATTTTATTCGAAGCCACGTATATGCTTTAAATACGGGGCAGTTTAGCAGATTGCATACTAAGTCCTATGGCACAACCTTTCAATTGCGGTCAAAGCATTTTTACGTTTTATAACGCTGCAAAAAAAGAAGAAAGTAAATATAGAAAGAAGACAATATTTGATTTCTTTAGCTATTATTTATAATGATATAAAATTAAAAATAATAAATTAGGAACTAAAGTAAGGAGAGACATGCTCTCCTAATCACTAGTTTTTAGGCTCAGGTGGTGTCAGTCCAAACTGTAAATAAGATTGATTAGTTGCAATACGCCCGCGTGCGGTGCGCATCACATAACCTTGTTGAATTAAATACGGTTCAATCACATCTTCAAGCGTACCACTATCTTCTGCCATGGCTGCTGCAAGTGCTTCAACTCCGGCAGGTCCACCATCAAAACGTTCCAGAAGCATACTTAAATATCGACGATCTAGAGTGTCTAAACCCGCTTTATCAACCTTAAGCATATCAAGAGCAAGTTGTGCCATTTCGTGAGTGACTTCACCGTTACCTTTAACTTGTGCATAGTCACGAACACGTCGTAATAAGCGGTTAGCAATACGAGGTGTGCCACGTGCACGGCGGGCAACTTCTTCTGCACCTTCAACTGTAATGGGTACATTCATTAGCTTTGCAGAACGTGACACAATATGTGTTAAGTCTTCTACAGAATAGAACTCAAGACGCTGAACAATACCAAAACGGTCACGTAGTGGTGAGGTAAGTAATCCCGCACGTGTAGTTGCAGCGACAAGCGTAAATGGTGGTAAATCCAGTTTGATTGAACGAGCACCAGGACCTTCACCAATCATGATATCTAATTGGTAATCTTCCATCGCTGGATAGAGGATTTCTTCAATAACCGGTGAAAGACGGTGAATTTCATCAATAAACAAAACATCGCCTTCTTCGAGGTTCGTAAGCATTGCAGCTAAGTCACCTGCACGCTCTAAAACTGGCCCCGAAGTAGATTTAAGATTACCACCCATTTCACGTGCAATAATGTTGGCAAGTGTGGTTTTACCCAAGCCCGGTGGACCAAAAATCAGCGTGTGGTCGAGTGCTTCACCACGACCGCGAGCTGCGCCAATGAAAATTTCCATTTGCTCGCGTACTACAGGTTGCCCGATGTAGTCGGCAAGAGAAGTTGGTCGAATAGCCCGATCAAAATGATCTTCTGGTTTTTCCGCTCCACTGATTAGACGGTCTTGCATAAGTGTTTTACTTCATCATTGATTTAAGAGCAGCACGAATAATATCGGCTGATTCTGTGTAATCGGCTTTAACCGCAGCAACAGCTTTTTGAGCTTCAAGAGGTTTATAACCTAAAGATTGCAAGGCTGCTTCTGCTTCTGCCACAGGCGAGTTTGCAGCAAACTGAATTTGAGGCAGGGTAGCCCCAGAAGAAGTCCCTTGAGCTAACGTTTTGAAACGGTCGCGAAGCTCGATCATTAAACGTTCAGCTGTTTTTTTGCCAACACCCGGAACTTTGACTAACGTGTTGATATCGTCATGCTCAATCGTATGCACTAATAACTCAACACTTAAGGTTGATAGAATCCCTAATGCCATTTTTGGGCCGACACCATTTACTTTTAATAAAGTGCGGAAAATTGTTTTTTCTTGAGCATCACTAAAGCCGTAGAGTTGCTGTGCATCTTCACGGACAACCAAATGCGTCCATAACGTAACTTTCTGGCCTTTTTGTAATTGGCAAAATGTTGAAAGTGGCGTATCGATTTCATAACCCACACCATTTACATTCAGTAAGACAGTAGGGGCTTCTAGGGCAAACACTTCGCCAATTAAACATCCGATCATAGAGGATTTCACTTATTTATTTTGGTAAATCTGGAAGTTCTAAATTCTTTTTAAAACTTCATACATTTCTTTAACTATAGTAAACCATACTTAAAACAGGCCAATTTTATTACCTCGTAATTCTTGAGCCAAGCTATAAGCCTGATGATCTGAGAATTTGCTGATAATATCGAGTACTTGCATAATATTACTGTAGTGATTATTGCTAAAGTCAGCACCATACAGATTAAGGATAGACATTAAACGTTGTTCTTTAAAGCTTAAAGATTTATGTGGTGTGGTCAGAGGTACAAATGCATCTAAAATCGTTTGCAAACTTTGGTGAGCAATAATTTCTAAACCAGACTTTTGTGGGTGCTCAAAAATTTTATCACGTGCCAGATTTTTGGCTGTTTCGATACCAATTGCAATATCAGGGGAGCAATATTGTAAAAGGTTGCCTTTAAGTTGACCGGTAATGATTTCATAATGATGTTTGGCAAACGCTGTGGTGACTTCATCAACCAGACGTTTCATGACACGTCCACGTAATGCCGAAATCTTTTGCTGCCAAGTACTGTTTGGATGTGACAATTCTTCTGGTTGGCCATAGTCGGCAATCAAATTAAGAAAAATAGGTTCAACTTCTTGGTAACTTAGCATATTTAAGATAATGCCGTCTTCTAAATCAATTAAGGCATAGCAAATATCGTCAGCGGCTTCTAATAAGTAGGTCAGTGGATGACGGCAGTAATGATATTCACCCAGTTGAATGAGTCCAAGTTGTTCAGCAATCTGTTTTAAAATTTCTTTTTCAGACTGATAACATCCGAATTTTGCACGTTGATGTGAGGGACGATCACCTTGTTCAGCAATGGTTTTTGAAAGCCAAGGATATTTTAAATAAGCACCTAAGGTGGCATAGGTTAATCGCATTCCACCATCATTTGGATGATAGTCAATACGGCTTAATAGACGTAATCCTTGAGCATTGCCTTCAAACTGACGGACATCTGCTTCTTCTTCTGGGCTTAATTTTTTCAAAAAATCATTATGCGAAGCATCATCAAACCATTCACGAATCGCATATTCACCCGCATGTCCGAAAGGTGGATTACCAATATCATGGGCCAGACAGGCTGCCTGAATGATTGCGCCTACATCCGCAGGAGAGATCCAGACGGGTAATTCATTTTTTATTTTCTCTGCTGCGAGCATGCCCATTGAGCGGCCAATACAGGAAACTTCAAGTGAGTGAGTTAAACGGGTGTGAATGCCATCATGCTGTGCGAGTGGGTGAACTTGTGTCTTACGGTTTAGTTGTCGAAAGCTTTGCGAAAATATAATACGGTCATAATCTTTATGGAATGGGCTACGAGCCAGTTCTGTACTGCTTTTTTTACTGCCTAAACGAACTGCAGAAAGCAGCTCTAACCAACGCATTTGTTCCATTTATCATTATTCAAAAACTATAAAACCCGATCATGCCAAAAAAAAGTTAAAAGCACTAGCTTGGTGCGACATAGTTTGTCCTAGTTCAGGTTTTATTATGTTATTGAATAAACATGAAACAATTTATTTTTAGCTAAAATGAATAAAAAAATGATTTTGAACAAAAAAGAAATTACTTCTTACAGAATTAGGTTACAGAATACTGATTCTACATCTAGCTGATTTTGGCAAGACGCAGTAGAATATGCGCTCTCTCTAAAGTCACATTGCGGTAAGGTTCACAAGACCTGCCCGTGGAGCCAAAATCAACATGTTTATCGTGGCCGGTGCAGCAGCACATTCTTCTTTTAAGAAAGCTCAACTATTAACACGTTTATCGTCAATTAGTTCTGTTCAATCTTTTGACAGCCAGTGGGTCTATTTGTTTGATCAAGCGCTCAACGAGCAGCAACGTCAATCTGCTTTGCAATTGTTAAATGACGGAGAGTCTTTTGAACTTCGTCAAACTGCAAGTGATGAGATTCAGATTTTAGTTACACCACGTGTGGGTACTATTTCACCATGGTCTTCTAAAGCAACTGATATTTTCAAAAACTGTAATACGCCAGTACACCGTTTAGAACGTGGTCTTTTATTTACGTTAAAAGGTGTTTCTGAAATTTCTAATGAAGTTAAACAAGTACTTCATGACCGTATGACAGAAACAGTTTTTGCTCAAATTGATGATGCAAAAGCATTATTTTCAGAAACTGCTCCAAAACCATTAAATTCAATTGATATCTTGGGTCAAGGTAAAGAAGCCTTGGTTAAAGCGAACAATGAATTCGGTTTTGCGTTATCTGAACAAGAAATTGATTACTTAACTGAAGCATTTGGTAAGCTTGGTCGTAATCCAAACGACATCGAGTTGATGATGTTTGCTCAAGCGAACTCTGAACATTGTCGTCATAAAATCTTTGGTTCTGAATGGACAATTGATGGTGAAAAACAACCATTGTCATTGTTCCAGATGATTAAAAATACCTATAAAGAATCTCCGAACGATGTGTTATCGGCATATAAAGATAATGCTTCAGTGATCGTGGGGTATGACACGATGCGTTTTTATCCGAAAGCGGATGAAAATGGTCACTTCGTTTATAAATATAAGAGCCAAGCTGCTCATATTTTAATGAAGGTTGAAACCCATAACCACCCAACAGCAATTTCTCCATTTGCTGGTGCTGCAACTGGTTCAGGCGGTGAAATACGTGATGAAGGTGCAACTGGTCGTGGTGGTAAACCAAAAGCTGGTTTAACCGGTTTCACCGTTTCGAACTTAAATATTCCTGGTTTTGAACAACCTTGGGAAGAAAACTACGGTAAACCTTCACGTATGGCATCGCCATTACAAATCATGATTGAAGGTCCATTAGGTGGCGCGGCATTTAACAACGAATTCGGCCGTCCTGCATTAAATGGTTATTTCCGTACTTTTGAACAGAATGTAAATGGTGAAGTGAAAGGCTTCCATAAACCAATCATGATCGCTGGTGGTTACGGTAATATTCGTCCTGACCATGTAGAAAAAGATGCGATTCAACCAGGTGATTTACTCATTGTATTGGGTGGCCCTGCAATGTTAATCGGTCTTGGTGGTGGTGCTGCATCTTCTGTAGACAGCGGTACAATGGGGGAAAGCCTTGATTTCGCATCTGTACAACGTGAAAACCCTGAAATGGAACGTCGTTGTCAAGAAGTGATTGATACTTGCTGGCGTTTAGAAGACTTCAACCCAATCGTTTCTGTACACGACGTTGGTGCTGGTGGTTTATCAAACGCTATGCCTGAACTTGTGAATGATCATGAGTTGGGTGCAGTGCTTAATCTTCGTAAGATTCCTTCATTAGAGCCGGGCATGAGCCCAATGGAAATCTGGTCAAATGAAGCGCAAGAACGTTATGTTCTCGCAATTCGTCCAGAATCTTTGGATCAGTTCGAAGCAATTTGTGCGCGTGAACGTTGTCCATTTGCTGTGTTAGGTGAAGCAACAGAAGCGCGTCACTTAACAGTTGAAGATCCATTATTCCAAAATGATGCAGTTGATATCCCAATGCAGGTAATGCTTGGTGGTACACCGCGTATGCAACGTTCTTATGAAACTATTGAGCGTAGTGGCGATGATTTCGATGCTTCAAAAGTTGATTTGAAAGACGCAATTTTCCGCGTATTGAAAAACCCTACAGTTGCGTCTAAGTCATTCTTGATTACCATTGGCGACCGTTCAATTACAGGTATGGTTGCTCGAGATCAAATGGTTGGTCGTTGGCAGGTTCCTGTTGCAGATGCAGCAGTAACAACAACAAGTTTGCAAGGTTTCACTGGTGAAGCAATGGCAATGGGCGAACGTCCACCAGTTGCTTTGTTAAACCCAGCGGCATCTGCTCGTTTAGCAGTTGCTGAAGCAATTACTAATATTGCATGTGCGAACATTGAACAAATTAGCGATATCAAACTTTCTGCAAACTGGATGGCTGCTGCTGGTCAAAAAGGTGAAGACCAAGCATTGTTTGAAGGCGTGAAAGCGATTGGTATGGAAATGTGCCCTGCTTTAGGAATTGCGATTCCTGTAGGTAAAGACTCACTTTCAATGCGCACAACTTGGAATGATGACGGCGAAGATAAAGCTGTAACTTCTCCAATGACAGGGGTAATCACTGCGTTTGCTCCAGTAACAGATGTCCGTAAGACCCTAACTCCTGAACTTAAAAATTTAGAAGACTCAGTACTTGTACGTATTGATTTATCTAAAGGTCAGTTCCGTTTAGGCGGTTCGATTCTTGCGCAAGTATATAAAGCAATTGGTTCAATCACTCCAGACGTTGATAGTTTTGATGACTTCAAAGCATTCTTTGCTTTAATCCAAGACTGGAATAACCGTGGTTTGATTCAGGCTTATCATGACATCGGTGATGGTGGTTTATTAGCCTCTGTAGCTGAAATGATGTTTGCTGCGCGTTTAGGTGTTGCATTAGAAAACCAAACTCAAGCAAGTTTGTTTGCAGAAGAAATTGGTGCAGTACTTCAAATCAAAGCAACTGATTGGGAAGCTTTACAAACAGAAATTGCTGCTTCTAGCTTGAAAGATGCAATTGCTGTAGTGGGTCGTGTAAATAACTCAGATCAATTATCTGTAAATGGTTTAACTTTAGATCGTGCTGAATTACAACAAGCTTGGTCTGAGGTATCTCATCAGATCCAACGTCTACGTGATAACGTAGAAACTGCTGATCAGGAATTTTCATTAATTACTGATAATGCGCACCAAGGTTTGATTGCTAAACCAACATTCGACTTGAATGAACCTGTTGAAGCGCCGTTTATCAACACGCGTCGTCCTAATATGGCAATCTTGCGTGAGCAAGGTGTAAACGGTCATATTGAAATGGCAGCAGCCTTTGATAAGGTTGGTTTCAATACTGTCGATGTGCACATGAGTGATTTACTTGCTGGTCGTGTTAGCCTAAGTGATTTTGAAGGTTTAGTGACTTGTGGTGGTTTCTCTTACGGCGACGTAATGGGCGCTGGTGGTGGTTGGGCAAAATCAGTATTGTTCAACGCTAAATTACGTGATCAGTTTGAACAATTCTTCCTCCGTGAAGATACGTTCAGCTTAGGTATCTGTAATGGTTGCCAAATGTTGTCACAATTAGCGCCACTCATTCCGGGTGCTGAACACTGGCCGCGTTTCCACCGCAATATGTCAGAAGTTTTTGAAGCTCGTAGCGTAAACGTTCGTGTTGAAAAATCTGTTTCTGTATTGCTTGATGGTATGGAAGGTTCGATTTTACCGATTGCTGTTGCACACGGTGAAGGTCGTGCTGTTGCAAGTGAAAGTGCTCTTGCTGGTTTAAATGCAGGTAACCAAGTGGCATTACGTTATGTTGACAGCCTTGGTAACCCAACTCAGCACTATCCATTGAACCCAAATGGTTCACCTGAAGCAATTACTGGTGTTACTTCTAAAGACGGTCGTGCAACGATTATGATGCCACACCCTGAGCGTACTTTCCGTGCGCTTCAGCATTCTTGGAAACCAGAAGAGTGGACTGAAGACGGTGCATGGTTGCGTATGTTCCGAAATGCGCGTAAGTTTATTGGGTAATATAAAGTTTGAAATAAGCCACCGTAAGGTGGCTTATTTATGTGTAATAAAATATTAAAAATAGTGGAGAAGAAAAATGAAATCAAAAATCCATTTCCGTGAGTTTGCATTGCTGATGGCATTGCTTATGTCGATTGTTTCTTTTTCGATAGATGCAGTTTTACCTGCTTTAGGTGAGATTGGGCGTATTTTTGAATTAAAAAATAATAATCAGTCGCAGTGGGTCATCATCGGTATTTTTTCAGGAATGACCATTGGACAGCTCATTGCAGGCCCATTATCTGATGCTATTGGGCGTAAACGCATTTTATTCACAGGAATTATTATTTATTTTCTGGGAAGTTTATTGTGTTTTTCCACACAAAGTTTTGAGTGGTTCTTAGTTGGGCGCTTTATTCAGGGACTTGGTGTTTCGGGGCCTTACGTTGCTTCTATTTCTATCGTGAGAGATAAATACAGCGGAGCTCAAATGGCACGCATCATGTCTTTAATTATGATGGTGTTTATGGTGGCTCCTGCAATTGCACCAAGTTTGGGGCAGCTCATTATTCATTTCTTTGGTTGGCGTGAAATTTTTGTTTTATATATGGTCTATGCCACAGTTGTGGGAGCATGGGTCGCTTTACGACTAGAAGAGACTTTACTTCCCGAAAATCGTTTGCCCATGCGTATAGACGCATTTAAGGAAGGCTTTAAAGAGGTCGTAAGTAATAAAACCACTATGAGTTATCTCTTATGTGCAGGGTTCTGCTTCGGTGGATTTATTGGTTATTTAGGAACTTCACAGCAAATTTTTATGCAGCAGTTTAGTAAAACAGGGCAAGAGTTTAGTGCTTATTTTGCTGTGCTGGCAGGTGTAATGGGAATTGCATCATTTACAAACTCTAAAATTGTCATGAAGTTTGGTATGCGCCCAATCTGTATTTATGGCTTTTTGGGCTTATGTTTAATTTCTTTAATTTTCTTGTTAATTCAACTTGCGGGTGTAACGGTATCATTTTGGATGTTTATGCTTTATGCCTGCATTTTGTTTTTATTATTTGGAACCCTCTTTGGTAATTTAAATGCGATTGCCATGGAACCGATGGGGCATGTTGCTGGAATGGCATCGGCTATTATTGGTGCAGCTTCCTCTGTATTGTCACTTATTCTGGCATCTATTATTGGGCAGTTATATAACGGTACATTAATTCCAATGACTTGCGGTTTTGTGATTTTGTGTGGTTTAGCTTTTGTTATGACGATATATGAGAACAGACATTTAAGAAAAATGAGTGCTTAAGAGTTTAAAGGTGAAGATAGGCCACTGATTTTTTAAATTTTCTTTAGACTAAAAGTTGCATATGGATGAGTGCAGCTCTTTTAAGCGTTTTAGAAAACTTAGGAGACTATAGACATAGAGCTATTTATCGCAGTATGCTCGGTTCGAGGTTGGACCAATTTTTGCTTTCTCTGCAACAACGATAAAAAATCGGAGATCAAAATGATGAAAAACAAAAATCACATGAAAATGATTTATACAAAAGATAAAGGCTGGCGTTGGTTTGGTTTAGCGCTTGCTCTTCAAATACTATTTATTGGAGTGAATTATTTAGCAATGATGAGCTGACTTTGATTTTAGTTCTTTTTTAACGGTATGATTTAAACCTAATTTATAAGTCTTGAGCCATTTTACTCATGCTAAAGCTGATTTATTACGTACCAGAATCATATCTTGAGACGACTAAACAAGCCATTTTTTCTGCTGGTGCAGGCGGCATTGGTAATTACGAACACTGTGCATGGCAAGTGAAGGGAATAGGGCAGTTTAAGCCAGTTAAGGGAGCTGATCCTTATATCGGGCAACTAAATGAACTTGAGCAAGTCGAGGAATGGCGTGTCGAAACAATTGTTCCTGAAGAAAACGCAAAGGCTGTAGCGAAAGTATTAAAGGCAAGCCATCCTTACGAAGAGCCTGCCTTTGAGTTTGTTCAAATCATAGAAATTGATTTTAATTAAACTGAGAGAAGTCGGGTTTACGTTTTTGCATAAATGCTTGAACGGCCTCTAGCATTTCGGGTGAGCGAACGCGTTGCATAAAGATTTCAGCTTCATGATCAACACATTCAATAATTTGTTCTAAATTATGCTTCATAAGTGCTTTAGTTTGTTTTAAAGATGCAAGAGGTAAAGCTGCTAAGTGTTGAGCAGTCTGTTGAGCTGAAACATAAGCGTCTTCAACCACTTCATTGACTAAGCCTGCTTGTACCGCAGTTTCTACATTAAATTTTTTCGCAGTAAATAAAAGCTCGGCTGCTTTATGATAGCCTGCTTGTTGAACGAGTAATTGGCTTGCTCCACCTTCAGGAGAAAGACCGAGGCTTACAAATGGAATTTGGAAAAGAGCTGTATTGTCAGCAAAAACCAGATCTGCATGTAATAAAATCGTAACGCCAATACCAATTGCGACACCTTTTATAGCAACAATAAGTGGCTTTGATAATTTGGCAGCCGCTTTAAGTAAAACGAATGGTGGGACTTCTCCGGCTGGGCCTGTGTTAGGATTTTGTACAAAACCCATAAAGTCTTTCATGTCATTGCCAGCAGTAAAATCTTGTTCTGCACCGCGTAGAACGACTACTCTAACTTCTTTATTGAGGTCGGCTTCATCTAGTGCTTTAGCAATCCATAAATAAAGTTCGCCATACAGTGCATTTTTTGCTTCTGGACGATTTATGGCTAAGGTGAGTACGCCACCCTCTAAATTTGCGTTTAAATGTTGATGAGGTTGTTGAATACAGCTAAGTGTCATCGTACTATCCTTGCTTTAAACCACGTTGTTAATTTTTAGGCTCTCATTATGGCGCATATTTTTTGTATTAAGCGTAACTGGTGAGTTCATAAAAAGTGAAAATCTAATTATGTATAAATTTGACTATCTCGTTTTTATAGGTCGTTTTCAACCATTTCATTTGGCTCATATGCAGACAATTGAAATTGCCTTACAGCAAAGCCACTATGTAGTTTTGGCATTAGGCTCTGCACAAATGGAACGTAATATTAAAAACCCGTTCCTTGCGATTGAACGAGAGCAAATGATTTTATCTAATTTCTCATTAGATGAGCAAAAACGTATTAAATTTGTGCATGTGGTCGATGTTTATAATGATGAAAAATGGGTAAAACAAGTCAAATCTTTAGTGAATGGGGTGATTGAACCTACCTCAACAGTAGGTTTGATAGGACATTTTAAAGATGAGTCTTCTTACTATTTAAAACTTTTCCCTGAATGGATTATGGTTGAGCTTGATAGTTTAAAAGATTCTATTTCGGCAACGCCAATGCGTGAAGCTTATTACCGTGGTGAAATCCAAACAGAATTTTTCCCTGTGGGAACCATTCAGTTTTTGGATGAATTTCAAAAAACACGTACTTATCAGCAGTTACAACAACGATTTGAACAAGATGACCGTTCTAATTTAGATGAGTTTGAATAAACGCATTAGAATAGATCAAGCATCTGCCCAAAAAATAATTCGATTGGAAAAAGGATCGGTGATACTAAGCTCAAGTGTTTCCCAATCTGTTTTTTCAACTTGAGGTTTGGCGAACTTATAATCTTTTTGACTCAATTCACTATGCAGCTCATAAATAGGTTCCCAATAAATACGGATTGCACTATGCGGGCTTGCATCTCCAAAATGTTCCGATAAGTGAATTACGCATTCATCTTTGGAAATTTGTAGATATAAGGGAAAGTTATCTTCAAATTGATGCTGCCAATCAAGCTGAAAACCTAAGAATTCTAGATAAAATGATTGGGCTAAATTCACATCAAAAATTCTTAAGATAGGAGTGATTGAACCTGATTGCATCATTATTCCTTTTAACGTGTGCCAAATTGTTGAGTCCAATAACTCTTTTGTTTTACAGACTGATCAGAGGCGCAGGCAAGTGCGTAAGTTGTGAATTTCGGGTTCATTATATTACTACAATGCAAAGGGCTAGCTATCCATTTAGTAATTACTTCATTTAAAGTTTTTTGACCACTTGCAACATTCTCGCCATTGGCTTTACCCAAGGCATTATAGTTTTTTAAACGTGTTCTGAAATCTTGACCTGTTGAGCTTACGTGGCTAAGAAAATTATGATTTGCCATATCTACACTATGGGCGAGGGCACCTTTATATAAATTATTATTCCAGCTAAGAGGCTTTGCGGCTGAGAAATATTGTTGGCCACATTGGCGTGATTGTTGGCGAACTTGATTAATTCTATCAAGTACAGCTTGTTGATAAGCTGGGTTTTGTAAATCTTGGCAGCTTATTTCAATGGCAGTTTTCTGAATTTGAGCAATTGATGGGGTGGTGTCGGTTGGCATGGGTAATGTATTTGCACTACATGCGCAGATAAAAAGAGTCAAAGGCAGTAAAGAGTAATTTTTGAGTAGACTCATGTGAACGCCTTAAAATAATTATTCTAATGTTTTTATCATACGCCAAAGTAAAATTATTGAGCAATTCTTTGCAATAAAAAAGCAAGTTCGATACTCGCTTTTTTATTGCATAACTTTATCAAACCGATTGAAGGGCTTTTAGGTCTTCAAGTACTTGTTCAGCATGTCCTGCTGCTTTGACTTTACGGTAGCTTTTAACTAAGGTTTTGTTATGGAAAATGAAAGTAGAGCGTTCAATTCCCATAACTTTTTTGCCATACATATTTTTTTCTTTAATGACATCAAAATGATTACAGAGCACTTCTTCTTTGTCGCTAATGAGGTCAATCGTGAGCGCTTGTTTTTCAGTAAAGTTTTGATGGGCTTTTACCGAGTCGCGTGAAATACCGAAAATACGTGTACCTAAAGCTTCAAATTGGTCTTTTAAACAAGAGAAACCAACTGCTTGTGTTGTACATCCTGGTGTTGAATCTTTTGGGTAGAAATAAATGATTAACCATTCATTTTCAACCTCGGCCAAGTTCACTTCACCGTGGGTAGTAGGAAAAACTTGATTTGGTAATTGAATATTCTCAGACATTTCTCATCCTTCAAAAGCTAAATTTGATCTAATTCAAGTGGTAAAAAAGCATATTCTTCATGATAAACAATATCGAGCTTTCTTACAGGAATTGCTTTGTTAAAAATTGGGCCGTCAATCACGGTTGTATGAAATTCACCGCCTTCGCCACATGGATCAATACCGCGATTCTCAAGTTCTGTTATATATTCTAAGGTTAAAGTTTTTCCTAAATCTTCAATTGTCATGCCTAGTTTTAAGTTTACTGTCACGATGACACTACAGAAACCAAGATTGATAAACTCTTCAACAACCTCACGATGTGGACGTAGCCAAAGAGGCATGCCTAATTTGAGCCCCACTTGTTGAGTGATCCGATCATGCCAACACCCATGTTCAGGCATATCAAGGTCACCTGTAACGAGTACCTCTGCACCTTGTTGTTTTGCTTGAATGAGTAATGTAATAAATTTAGCTTCATAGTCATTCCAGCTTGATGAAGCCATGAATATTGGTAGGCCAATTGCTTCAGCTTGAGCTTGAATAATATCAAGTGGCATAGCATGTGAACGAGAGCGCTCGCCTTGTTCTTCCAACATAACGATGAGTCCATTAACCGTACCAGTTTGCATTGCATGGTAGAGTGCAAGAGAACTATCTTTGCCACCACTGAATGAGACAATAGACTGTTTGTTAATTGCGTTGGTTTTCCATTGTTCTTGCATGGTTTATTTCGAATGAATTGGTCAAGATTGATTTTATTTTAACAGAGCTACAAAAAAGCCTGCATAAATGCAGGCTTAATTTGGAATAACTAAAGCTTATTTTTTAGGAGCTTGTTGTTGAGCTGCTTTCATTGCATCTTCAGTTAATTTTTCAAGCTTAGTTGTTAACTGAGGGCCGAAACATGCTTTAAGATCACGGTTTTGCTGTTGTACAAATCCTAGAGAGCTTGGGCTTTTCTTGGCATTGATTGCACTTTGGATTTCCCATTTTTGTGCTTCAGTGACTTTACCTTGTGCTTCAACTTGGCAGCTACAGAATTTGCTAACTTCAGATGAACTTAGTTTGCCACCTTTAGCTGTTTGATCTTTACAAACGTTAACTAATGCACCTTTAACGTTAGTACTTTTATATGCTGCTTGAACTGGGTTTTCGGCAGCATGTGCTGCGCCAGCCATAAGAGCAACTGTTGAAAACAAAGATGAAAGAATAAGATTTGATTTTAACAACTTCATAAATTTTACCTACTTATTACGGTATATAGCGTGTTGGGTCGGCAACACCAGCCTCGATAAAGCCTTCTTTACGCAAACGGCAACTGTCACATTTGCCACACGCACGTCCTTGAGCATCTGCTTGGTAGCAAGATACCGTTTGACTATAGTCTACGCCATGTTCAATCCCTAAACGTATAATATTCGCTTTGGATAAATGTAACAGGGGTGTTTCAAATTTAAGTGGTTTTCCTTCTACGCCAGCTTTAGTTGCTAACCGTGCCATATTGGCAAAAGCATCAATAAATTCAGGACGACAATCAGGATATCCTGAATAATCAACAGCATTGATACCAATAACGATAGCTTCAGCATTAAATACTTCGGCTGCGGCTAGGGCATAAGAGAGGAAAATAGTGTTACGCGCTGGTACATAAGTTACAGGAATACCTTCTTGTAACTGTTCTGGTACGGCAATGTTGTGATCTGTAAGTGCAGATCCACCTAAATTAGCCAAATCAATATTAATTACACGATGTTCAACCCCTGCACGTTGAGCTAATGCTTTTGCAGCATCAAGTTCAGTGGTTGAGCGTTGACCATACATAAAACTAATAGTAATACATTCATAGCGTGCTTGTGCCCAAGCTAGGCAAGTGGTTGAGTCTAAGCCGCCTGAAAGTAAAACAATCGCACGAGGGCGCATATTTTTCTCCATATTCGGAATGATTTATTTTATTGAGTGATTAGCGACCTGATTCGTCATTCCACAGCAGTTTATGTAACTGAAGTTGGAAGCGAACGGGTAATTTATCATCCAGTATCCACTGTGCCAGATCACGTGCTAGACGTGGCAGGCCAACAGCACCTTTTTCAACTGCAAAGGCAGGGGAGAACCAAACGGTACTGACTTTTTTATGCAGTTGATATTTTTCAACTTGTTGCTTTGACCATTCATAATCTTCGCGGTTACAAATGACGAATTTAATTTGGTCACGCGCAGTCAAATGATCAAGATTGCTGATGAGATTACGATGTTCCTCACCAGAAGTTGGAGTTTTTAAGTCGAGAACTTTAGAAACACGCGAATCTACTTTTGAGACATCGAGCGCGCCACTGGTTTCTAAAGAAACATCAAAGCCAGCTTCACATAGACGTTGTAATAAAATCAAACAGTTTGGCTGTGCAAGTGGTTCACCACCAGTTACACAAATATAAGGCGTTTGAAATTGAGTAGCTGTTTCAATGATATGTTCAAGTGAAAAACGTTCACCACCTTCAAAAGAATAAGTGGTATCACAATAGCTACAACGTAATGGACAGCCCGTTAGACGAATAAATACAGTCGGTAAACCAGAAGCATTTGCTTCACCCTGCAACGAGTAAAAAATCTCGGTAATGCGTAAACCGGACGCAGGGTCTGAGACAGGAATTGCAGAGGAACGTAAGGAAGCCATTCTAGAAATACCACACTATATAAAAAATAAAATCTCTACGATCAGTGTTGACCGTAGAGATATTTGATCAAACTGAAATTAGTCAGCGCGTAACAAATCGTTCAAACTTGTTTTTGCACGTGTTTGCGCATCAACTTTTTTCACAATAATTGCAGCGTATAAGCTGTAAGTACCACATTTAGAAGGCAGGCTACCTGCTACAACAACTGAACCTGCTGGAACGCGACCATAGTGGATTTCGCCAGTTGCGCGGTCATAAATTTTAGTTGATTGACCAATGAAAACGCCCATTGAAATTACTGAGCCTTCTTCAACAATAACGCCTTCAACGATTTCTGAACGCGCACCGATAAAGCAGTTGTCTTCAATAATGGTTGGGTTAGCTTGTAATGGTTCTAAAACACCACCGATACCTACACCACCAGACAAATGAACGTTTTTACCGATTTGAGCACATGAACCTACAGTTGCCCATGTATCAACCATTGTGCCTTCATCTACATAAGCACCAATGTTTACATAAGAAGGCATTAACACTACGTTTTTAGCTTGGAAGCTACCACGACGTGCTACAGCAGGAGGAACAACACGTACACCGGCTGCTTTAAATTGTTCTTCAGTCCAACCAGAGAATTTAGTTTCTACTTTGTCGTAGAAGCGAAGATCACATGACTCGATTGGTTTATTGTCATTAAGTTTAAATGATAATAAAACAGCTTTTTTTAACCATTGGTGAACAACCCATTCACCATTGATTTTTTCAGCAACTCGAAGTGTACCGTTATCTAAACCAGCAATAGCTTCTTCAACAGCTTGGCGAATTTCGCTTGAGCAATCTGCTGCAGTAAAGTTTGCGCGGTCTTCAAATGCTTGCTCAATGATCGTAGAAAGCTGAGACATGATCTTCCTTCCATAAAAAATTTTAAAGATTTTACACTAATTTGTGACAAGAATCTTTGAAAAAACGTGTTACGTTTAATTGAAGATACAAATAGGTTAAATGAAAATAAGCTTATTAGATAATCAAGTGTTTTTTACACAAAAATGATTTGAAAATAAAAATTTAACTCAATTTGTATCAAAAAATAACAGAAATCTAGCATTTTTTGTATAAAAAAGACTCTAAGCTCTCTTTATTATGATTTCAGTCACAAGATGAATAAATTAAAAACAAAGCCTTTTTGAGGAGAAAACTATGAAAGTATTACGTGTTTTAGTAACAACAACAGCTTTATTCGCTGCTGGTGCTGCAATGGCAGATGAAGCCGTTGTTCATGACAGCTACGCATTTGATCAAAAACAATTACTTCCTGTGGGAGTGCGTGCTGAGGTAGGTACAACTGGTTACGGTGGTGCTTTATTATGGCAAGCAAACCCATATGTAGGTTTGGCTCTAGGTTATAACGGTGGTGACATTTCGTGGACAGATGATGTTTCTGTAAATGGTACTAAATATGACCTAGATATGGATAATAACAATATCTATTTAAATGCTGAGATTCGTCCTTGGGGTGCTAGTTCTAATCCATGGGCTCAAGGCTTATATGTAGCTGCAGGTGCTGCTTATCTCGATAATGATTATGACTTAGCTAAACGTATTGGTAACGGTGAAACTTTATCAATTGATGGTAAGAACTATCAACAAGCAGTTGCTGGTCAAGAGGGCGGTGTAAGAGGTAAGATGAATTATGAAAATAATATTGCCCCTTATTTAGGTTTCGGCTTCGCTCCAAAAATTAACAAAAACTGGGGCGTATTTGGTGAGGTAGGTGCATACTATACTGGCAACCCTAAAGTACAGTTAACTCAATATAACCTTGCTCCAGTGAATGGTAATCCAACATCTGCTCAAGATGCAGTTGATAAGGAAGAAAATGAAATTCGTAATGATAATAAATATGAATGGATGCCAGTTGGTAAAGTTGGTGTGAATTTCTACTGGTAATATCCTAAAGAAAAAACGAGCCACGGCTCGTTTTTTTCATCTAGCAAAATAAAAGAGCTAAAAAGCTCTTTTATTTTGTTCTTAATTTTTATTCATCTGGGTAAGCAATTTTCTTAAGTGCTTTAATATCAGCATCTGGAGAGCACAGCGAAATAAATTCATAGCCATAACCGCGTAATAGATGGCCTTTACGAACCGCAATCCATGTCGTGTTTACACCAAAAATATCGGTTTTAGTTTGTTTTAAACGATGATCACGTTCTGTGTCATAAGCTACGGCATTGACAATGCCGACCCCCATGCCCAATTCGACATAAGTCTTGATAACGTCCGCATCAAGTGCAGACATTACGATATCTGCATCGAGGTGAGCTTCTTCGAAAGCTTTGTCAATTTTTGATCGACCTGTAAAACCACCATGATAAGTAATGAGTGGATAGTCCGCTAAAAGTTCAAGCGTAATCTTGTCTGCCTTCACTAAAGGATGATTTTGCGGTGTGATAATACTGTGTTGCCATTGATAGTAAGGAATACTCGCTAGATTTTCTTCAGTTGTTAAAGATTCTGTAGCAATCCCAATATCTGCCTCACCTTGTAAGAGCATTTCTGAAATTTCAACAGGGCTGGCTTGTTGTAAAATCAAATGAACTTTAGGAAATAACTTCTTAAATTGATTGACGATCGGAGGCAGTACATAACGTGCCTGAGTATGGGTCGTCGCGATCGTTAATGTTCCTTCATCAACTTTATTAAAGTCTTCTGCAAGGCGTTTAATATTTTCAGCATCAACTAACATGCGTTCAACGATGCCAAGAAGAGATTGTCCTGGTTCGGTTAAACCTAAAAGTCGTTTACCTTTCCGTATAAAAAGTTGTACACCTAGCTCGTCTTCTAAATCTTTAATATGTTTACTTACGCCCGATTGAGACGTGTAGAGTGCAGCCGATGCTTCGGTTAAGTTAAAGTTTTGGCGTACAGTTTCTCGGATAATTCTTAATTGTTGAAAGTTCATTCACACTTTTCCTTACCAAATATATTTCTTAAGCAACTTGATCTGCAAATAAGTGCAGTTGAGATGCACTTACCCAAACGGTTTGATTTGGTTTAAATGCATGTAATTTTGCAGCTTCATTGCTCAGAGCAATCTCAATTAAACGTCCATTACGGTCTTGTAATTCCGCCACAACTTTTCCAGCAATCCAGATTTCACGTACAAAAGTCGCTTCAATAGTATTAGCCTGCGGTTGCGAGTGAATATGTAACTCATCTGGACGGGCAAAAGCAATCACTTTTCCTTGAGGCGCCTCAACCAAAGTTGGTAATTGAATTCGGTCATTGCCAATACGGATAATACCGCCTGTGTTTTCACCTTCAAAACGATTTGCCTGACCTAAGAAATCAAAGACAAATGGGGTTGATGGTTTTTCATAGACTTCACGAGGAGAACCAATCTGCTCGACATTGCCTTTATTCATGACAATAATCTGGTCTGCTACTTCAAGTGCTTCTTCTTGATCGTGGGTCACGAAAATTGAAGTAATGTGCAACTCATCATGTAGGTTACGTAACCAGCGACGTAATTCCTTACGGACTTTAGCATCTAAGGCACCGAATGGTTCATCAAGCAATAATACCCGTGGTTCTACAGCCAAGGCGCGTGCTAATGCAATACGCTGGCGTTGTCCGCCTGAAAGCTGAGCAGGGTAGCGGTCTGCCAAAAATCCAAGTTGAACCAGATCAAGCAAACGAGTCACGCGTTTTTTAATTTCAGCTTCAGATGGACGGGTTGCACGGGGACGAACACGTAAGCCAAAGGCAATATTGTCAAATACGGTCATGTGGCGGAATAAAGCATAGTGCTGAAATACAAAGCCGACCTGACGCTCACGGACATGTACATTGGTTGCATCTTCGCCTTCAAGTAGCACTTGACCGCCATCGGCTGACTCTAGGCCCGCAATAATACGTAGTAGAGTTGTTTTACCGCAACCAGATGGGCCGAGTAGGGCAACCAGTTCACCTTCCGGAAAATCTAGTGAAATATTTTTAAGCGCATGGAATGCACCAAAGTGTTTTTCAATATTTTTAACTTGAATACTCATGTGTTCATTCCTTACGAATTAGTTGAATGCGGTTCTGGTTTGTCTTGGCGTAGTTCTAACCAAGTTTTTAGTACCAGTGTTAATAGGGCTAAAAAAGCAAGTAATGAGGACACGGCAAACGCTGCACTAAATGTGTACTCGTTATATAAAATTTCGACATGAAGTGGCAGGGTGTTGGTTTCACCACGGATGTGACCAGAAACCACTGATACTGCACCAAACTCACCCATTGCACGGGCATTACACAAAATCACGCCATAAATGAGGCCCCATTTAATGTTGGGTAGTGTGACCTTCCAAAACGTTTGCCATCCTGATGCGCCGAGTACAATTGCTGCTTCTTCTTCTTCAGTGCCTTGAGCTTCCATGAGGGGAATTAATTCACGAGCGACAAATGGAACAGTAATAAAAATAGTGGCTAAAACAATTGCAGGTACGGCATATAAAATCTTAATGTCATGGTCCATCAACCATCCACCAAACCAGCCTTGCGCACCAAAAATTAATACAATCATTAAGCCGGCAATAACGGGTGAAACCGAAAAAGGCATGTCAATGATGGTGGTTAAAATGGCTTTACCTTTAAATTGAAATTTGGAAACTGCCCATGCTGCTGCAACACCGAATACCACATTAATTGGAACGGCGATTGCTGCGGTTAACAGCGTTAATTTCACTGCCGATAGCGTGTCTGGATCAATCAACGCTTGAACATAGACTTCAAGTCCTTGTTTAAATGCTTCTACAAAAACCAGAATGAGTGGCAACATTAGGCAGCTTAAGAAGAAAATCAAAGCAACCGTAATGAGCGTGTAACGGACCCAAACTGGTTCACGGGTGGCGTCACGTGATTGCAATTTAAATGCAAGTGCATTGCTGTCGCTGTGTAGGTTCATGTGATATTTCTCCCTGTACGACGGTTTGCCCAGACTTGAAGTAAATTAATGGAAAATAAAATGATAAAAGAGAGAACTAACATGACCGCAGCAATCGTTGTTGCACCCGCGTAATCATATTCTTCAAGACGTGAAATGATCATGAGTGGAGCAATTTCAGTTTTAAAAGGTTGGTTACCTGCAATAAAAATAACCGAACCATATTCACCAACGCCGCGGGCGAATGCTAAAGCAAAGCCTGTAAATAGGGCTGGTAATAAAATAGGCAAAATGATTTTTGTAATGGTTTGCCAGCGATTTGCCCCAAGTGCCGATGCCGCTTCTTCTAACTCGGTTTCAATATCACTCAAAACAGGTTGAACTGTTCGTACAATGAATGGAATACCAATAAATACTAAAGCTAGAGTAATCCCGATAGGCGTGTACGCAACCTCAATACCCAGTGGCACTAAATATTGGCCAATCCAGCCGGTAGGAGCATAGAGTGAGGTAAGTGCAATACCTGCAACTGCGGTTGGTAATGCAAAAGGTAAATCTACTAGGGCATCAACCAGACGTTTTCCGGGGAAGTTATAACGTACAAGGCACCAAGCCAGAAGCAAGCCAAATACAACATTAATAAAGGCTGCAATTAATGCTGAACTAAAGCTGAGTTGAAGCGACTTTAAAATACGTTCAGAAGTTAAAATTTCCCACAATCCGTCCCATCCGATTCCAAATGATTTGATAAAGACTGCGGCTAATGGAATAAGCACAATAAAAGACACATAGGCGAGGGTAAAACCTAATGAAAGGCCAAACCCAGGCAGCACTCGGGATCGCTGCGACATGATATTTCCTCAAAGAGAAAAGCCTGCTGAAACCAGTAAGCGAATAAATAAAGATAAACAGTGCGATATAAAGATGGGTATTAAGCAAATTTCAAAGAGAAATGAGTTTTTACCGGGTCGAAAGATGAGCGACTACACATCGAATTTTCTGGAATCAAATAATTCAGCAGGGCCGGAAAGGGACCAAAACCCGATGCAACATTAATATGACCAACTTCCCCTAAGTTAATCGGTTCTAGACGCCAAGCTTTTGCAAGCTGTAAGGCATCTACAAAACCCAACCATGGGTCATTTTCACTAATGAGCAGCGTAGCTGGAATATCAATTCGCAAATGATAGAAATACTCTTTGTAGTCAGTCAGACTATGCCGAGCAAAGCCTGCTTCACCAAAACGTGCCGGATTGGCTGGAGCCACCAAAATAAGTTTTTTGACTTGGCTTTTTAATTCAGGGTGCTCAGCTAAAGCTGCGACACTGGTTAAGCAGCCAAAGCTATGTGCAACAATTTGTACAGGAGCTTTTACTGCTTGAACTGTTTTAACGAACTGCTCAATCCATTCACTTAATACGGGTCTATCCCAGTTTTTTTGCTCAACACGAGAACTAGACACAAGTTGACGCTGCAACCAAGATTGCCAATGCTGATGTTCACTTCCACCTACGCCTGGAACAATTACAGTGTGAGTCATGTCTGTTCTCCTTGTCTTTAGTGCAAAGAATTACTTCTCTGTACTATTGATTTTCACGATTTGATCGAAAACACCGCCGTTATCGAAGTGCTGTTTTTGCACCTTCGTCCAGCCACCAAATTCTTTATCAATCGTAACCAATTTCAACGGCTTAAATACGTTGCTGTATTTTTTAAGCACGGCTGCATTACGTGGACGATAGAAGTTGCGTGCTGCAATTTCTTGACCTGCTGGAGAATACAAATAGTTGAGATAACCTTTAGCAATGGTTAAGTTGCCTTTTTTTGTTGCATTTTTCTCGACAATTGCTACAGGAGGTTCAGCTAAGATTGAAAGAGAGGGAGTAATGATTTCAAACTTGCCCGGTTGCTCACGAGTTGCTAAATGTGCTTCATTTTCCCAAGCCAGTAAGACATCACCAATACCACGCTCAGCAAAAGTTGTAGTTGCACCACGCGCACCTGAGTCTAAAACTTTGGTATGTTTATAAATTTGACGAACAAACTCTTGAGCTTTTGCATCGTTACCACCTGCTTGATGTTTTGCCCATGCCCATGCAGCAAGATAGTTCCAACGAGCACCACCAGAAGTTTTCGGGTTTGGTGTAATAATTTCTACACCTGGTTTGATTAAATCACCCCAGTCTTTAATTTGTTTAGGATTACCTTTACGCACTAAAAACACGATAGTTGATGTGTATGGAGTAGAATTCTGCGGTAACTTTTTCTGCCAGTCAGTTGGAAGTAATTTTGCTTTTTCAGCAATTTCATCAATATCTGCTGCAAGTGCTAAAGTCACTACATCTGCATTTAAGCCATCAATAACAGCACGAGCCTGTTTACCAGAGCCGCCGTGTGATTGTTTAAACTCAATATCTTGACCAGTACGTTGTTTCCAGTAAGTACCGAACTGTTTATTGAAATCTGTATATAACTCACGAGTAGGGTCGTAAGAGACGTTTAAAAATTCTTGAGCTGCAAATGATGAAACTGAAAGAAGTGCAGCGATAACCCCGACTTTTAACTGAGAAAAACGCATGAGATAAGTCCTCAAAAAATATGAAATGTTCAAAACATGAACGAAGAATAGCGCTAGTCTTTATTCTAAAAAAATAATAAAAAACGAATTTAATATGAAAAAAATAGAAATAGTAAAAACAGATAAGTTATTCTTAAATCTTGATATATAACAAGTTTCAAAAGTGGATACGAAATCGGTATAATTTTTAAAAATCAGTCATTTATTGTTTAAATGAAAGGTGTTGTATTGTTGGATCATTTTAAGCAGGGGGTGGATTAAACATGTGGTGTTTTAAAAATGGGCAACCTGTTGAAACCATTCCTTTACTCGATCGAGCATTTCATTATGGTGATGGATGCTTTACCACAATTCGTGTTTTTCAAAACCAGATTGAGCTTAAAGAAAGACATTGGGAACGGCTAAAACTTGCATGTCAAAAACTGTCTTTAACTGCAGATTTCGAATTAATAGAACAGAGTTTACAGCAACTACAAAAACAGCATCTTGTGCTCAATGGCACTTTAAAAATTGTGATTAGTCGTGGGATAGGTGACCGTGGTTATAGTTTGCCAAAGCATAATGCTGATATTTATATCTGGTTTTATCCGAAAGCTTTAGAGCCATTTCAGCCAGACTCTATCCAGTGTGGCGTTTTAAATCAGGCCTTAGGTTTAACCATGCCAAGCTTAGTTGGGCTTAAATCTTTAAACCGTCTTGAACAAGTATTGCTAAAAAAAGAAGCAGATCAACTAAGGTGGGCTGAAGCATTAGTTACTGATGTACAAGGTTATATTGTTGAAGGGGTCAGTAGTAATTGTTTTATTCGTTTAAATGATGGATGGATTACTCCCGAACTTCGCTATAATGGCGTCCACGGTGTAATGCGGGCAGAAATTCTGGCGCGTATGCAGCACCATGGTATTGCCTGTGAAGTACGTGTGGTTGAATTAGATGAAGTATCTGAAATACAAAGTCTATTCTTCTGTAATGCTTTACACCCTATGCGAGTGGTCACTCATTTAGGTGAAAAAACGCTAGAAACACAGGCATGCATAGATTTATTTCATATCCTTAACTTGAATCAGATTCATTAATATGCCGAAGCCACCTGTGAATGCGAAAGCAAAAAACGCCAAGAAAAATAACAAGAAACAAGCTCCAAAATTTTCTAAGCCACTGGTTTTAATTGGCCTTTTTATTGTCTTAATTTCTACTTTTGCCATTTTATGGTCGAGTTTATTTAAAGCTTATCCTATTGAAGGCAAAAAACAGATGTTATCGATTACATCTGGTGAAACCTATTCTGGTTTTATTGATCGGTTGGCGAAAGAAGGCCAAGTTAGCTTTCCAGTAGTATTGAAGCTTTATCAGAAATTTATGATTCATGACAGCATGAAAGCTGGTGTGTATGAAATTGAACAGGGAATGAGTGTAAGAGAAGTATTAGAGATGTTATCTGATGCGGATAATGCTCAGATGAACCGTGTTTTGGTCATTGAAGGTACAACTTTTAAACAGCTTATTACTGCACTAAAAAATGATAAAAACGTAAAAAATACAATATTAGATTTACCTGACGATCAGCTCATGAAAGCATTGGGCATTCCGTATGATCATCCTGAAGGTTTGTTTGCACCGAATACCTACTTTTTTGCTAAAGGCGAGACTGACAAGAAAATCCTTACCGATTTATATCATCGCCAAAGGAAAGCATTGGATGCAGCTTGGGCAAATCGTGCACCAAATTTACCTTATAAAGATAAATATGAAGCATTAATTATGGCTTCTATTGTTGAAAAAGAAACGAGCTTAGACAGTGAACTCACACAGGTTTCGGGTGTTTTTGTACGCCGTTTAAAAATGGGTATGCGTCTACAAACTGATCCAACTGTGATTTACGGTATGGGTGAAACTTATCGAGGTAACATTACCCGAGAAGACCTTCGTACCCCAACAGCATATAATACCTATACCATTAATGGCTTACCGCCAACACCAATTGCTTTGCCGAGCCAGAAAGCAATTGAAGCTGCGTTGCATCCAGATGATTCAAACAACATCTATTTTGTTGCAACCGGAAATGGTGGTCATAAATTTACGGCAAGCTTGCAAGCGCATAATCAAGCGGTGCAAGACTATTTATCCGTGTTGAGATCGAAGAAATAAGGAAAAAAGATGTTTATTAGCTTTGAAGGCACGGAAGGTGTAGGCAAAACTACGCTTATTCGAAAAATTCATCAGCATTTTGAAGAACAAGGTAAACAGGTTGTTTTAACACGTGAACCGGGTGGTACACCGCTAGCTGAACAAATTCGCGCTATGCTTTTGGCGGTTAATCATGATGAAAATATGAGTCATGATACTGAGTTGCTTCTGATTTATGCTGCCCGTGCGCAACATTTACAGCAAGTCATTGTACCTGCTTTAGAAGCCAAAAAAATTGTGCTAAGTGACCGTTTTACCGATGCAAGTTTTGCTTATCAATGTTCTGGTCGTGGTTTAAGCCAAGATAAATTACAGCTTTTAAATCAGAACTTTGTTTCACGCATGCCAGATATTACATTCTGGTTAGATGCACCGATTGAACTTGGTATGAATCGAGCACGCGAACGCGGAGCTTTAGATCGATTTGAACAAGAAAAGCTAAGCTTCTTTACCAAGGTTCGTGAAGGTTATGAAACCTTGTGGAAAGCTGAACCAGAACGGATTAAGCGATTAGATGCTACACAAAGTCCTGATCAGGTTTTTGAGCAAGCTTTGCAATATTTAGGATAGATAAGTGTATGAGCCACTCTCATATTTTATGGGAGTGGTTAAAAATAACGACAATTCTGGTTTGAATCGTCATAGAAAATATTCTTCATTTTCTTATGCTATCTTACATATGATTTTATAGATTGAAGAATAACAAGGATGAAAAGTTCAAAAGAAGAAATCGTGGCATTTCTTGAAAAGGAATTTCCACCCAGTCTTGAACATTGCACGATTGAATCAGTCACACCCAAAGCAGCAGTAGTTTATTATCACGTTGATCAAAGACATCAACGTCCCGGTGGCACCATATCTGGCCCAACTATGATGACTTTGGCAGATTTTGCTTTATATATCGCGATATTAGGTGAGATCGGTATTGTTGGTTTAGCTGTGACGACCAACTTTAATATTAATTTTTTAAGAAAACCCGCGGGTGATCAAGACTTACGTAGTGAATGTAAACTGATGAAAGTCGGGAAGAGCTTGGTTGTTGGTGAAGTTTGGATTTATTCAGTGGGATTAGATGAACCTGTGGCGCATGTTACCGCGACTTACTCAATTCCACCTCGATCATAAATATTAAAGTAATAAAAAGCACAGTCTGAACTGTGCTTTTTTGTAGAAAAACAGCTTAAATATCAGTATTAACCAATGGTTGTTCTACTGCAAAATTAGGCGGAGTCAAAACGGTCTTGCGTATTTCTTTAGAGGTTTCTGGATAATCTAGAGTGTAGTGCAAACCTCGAGACTCTTTACGTTGCATTGCACAACGAACAATCATCTCAGATACGAGAACAAGATTACGCAGTTCAATCAGATTCTTGCTCACACGATAGTCTTGATAGTATTCAGTAATCTCACGCTTTAACATTTCAATACGGTGTAAAGCACGTTCTAAACGTTTCGTGGTTCTGACAATACCGACGTAATTCCACATGGTGGAACGTAACTCATCCCAGTTTTGTAAAATCACCACATCTTCATCGGGATTGGTAACTTGAGAGTCATCCCAAGACGGTACTTCTGGTAGTTTTAAATCTTCATCAAATTTATTTTCGATGTCTTTTGCTGCGCTCATGCCATAGACGAAGCACTCAAGTAATGAGTTACTTGCCATACGGTTTGCACCATGTAAACCCGTATAAGATGTTTCACCAATCGCATATAAGCCTTCAATATCGGTTTGGCTATTTGAGTCGACTACAACACCGCCACAGGTGTAATGAGCAGCAGGTACGACAGGAATCATATCTTTGGTAATGTCGATGCCGAGCTCTAATAAACGTGCATAAAGTGTAGGGAAGTGTTCTTTAATAAATTCAGGTGATTTGTGGGTAATGTCTAACCACACATGGCGAATACCGAGACGTTTGATTTCGTGGTCAATGGTACGTGCGACAATATCGCGTGGAGCTAATTCCGCACGCTCATCAAAACGAAGCATGAAACGTTCACCATCAGGTAAGCGTAAATACGCACCTTCACCACGCATAGCTTCAGTAATTAAAAAAGAACGAGCTTGAGGGTGATAGAGACAAGTTGGATGGAATTGGTTAAATTCCATGTTCGCTACACGGCAACCCGCACGGTAAGCCATGGCAATGCCGTCACCTGTAGCAATATCTGGATTAGATGTGTATAGGTAAGCTTTCATTGCACCACCGCAAGCAAGCGCGGTAAATGGTGCAAGGACGGTATGCACCTTTTCTGTATTTTCATCTAATGCGTATAAACCAATAGCACGATTCGCTTGTTCGGTATGGCCTAATTTATGTGTTGTAATTAAATCAATCGCAATATAATTTTCAAAAATAGTAATATTTTTTCGTTCTTTAGCGCGTTCAACTAAAGTGGTTGAAATAGCTTTGCCTGTTGCATCAGCAGAATGAATAATGCGGCGGTGTGAATGGCCACCTTCTCGGGTTAAATGAAGTTGTTCATCTTCATCTAGGGTAAACTGAACGCCTTGCTTTAATAGAAAATCTACAGAAGAGCGACCACCTTCTACAGTATGCTGAACCGCATCCATTTCACACAAATGAGCACCTGCAATCATAGTGTCATTAATGTGTTGTTGAATAGAGTCAGTCTCATCAAGAACAGCAGCAACACCACCTTGAGCGTAGAAGGTACTTGCTTCAGTTAAAGCAGCTTTGGCTAAAACTGCAATATTAAAATGATTTGGTAACGATAAAGCCAGACTTAAACCAGCGCCGCCGCTGCCCACAATAATCACGTCAAAGTGGTGAATTGTCTGTAAATTAGGCATGTCCATTCGCAACAATTTAAAACGTCCGCTAATGACACCCCTTTTTATCTAAAAAGGCAAGAGCTTAAGCGCTCTAACTCACAGAAAAATTGCAATTGGCTTAAAAAGTTGCAATGCGTAAAATAATCATTGTGAGGATGTATTACAAATAAACATATTGTTACCCACAACTCCAAAGTGTTGTGATACAAAAGTTTTATTCTTTTTCTCGTAGACCAATTGTGGGTGAGCACCAAATGAAAACTCGCTATTTACAACAAGGAATGTATGCAGCGGTATTTACAGTTGCTGCTGTTCAGACAAATGCTGCTGTTGATTTTTCAAACCTCGTTGAACAAGTTAGTCCAGCAGTAGTGAGTGTGAATGTCGTAAAAAAAATGACTCAGGATGAATTGCTGCAGCAACAAGTTCCTGAAATTTTAAAACGTTTCTTCGGAAATCAAGTCATCATTCCACAGCAACAAGGTCCACAAGAAAAGACCGCATATGGTAGTGCTTTCTTTATTAGTAAAGATGGTTATCTACTCACAAACCATCATGTGATTGAAAATGCTTCACGCATTAGTATTACTTTAAATGATCGACGTGAAATTGATGCAACAGTTGTTGGTAGCGATGAGCGTACAGACGTTGCATTGTTAAAGGTGACCGGAAATAGCTATCCAGCTTTACGAGTAGGGAACGTTGACCGCTTACGAGTAGGAGAGCCTGTTTTAGCAATTGGTTCTCCATTTGGTTTTGACTATTCAGCATCTGCGGGTATTGTCAGTGCTAAATCACGAAATATGATGGGCGAAACTTCAGTACCGTTTATTCAAACTGATGTTGCGCTAAATCCTGGTAACTCTGGTGGGCCACTATTTAACCAAAATGGTGAAGTGGTCGGAGTTAACTCTCGTATATTTAGCGGTACTGGCGGATATATGGGGTTATCTTTCTCTATCCCAATTGATGTAGCAATGGATGTAGCTGATCAGCTTAAAACTAAAGGTAAGGTCACACGTTCTTATCTTGGCGTAATGATGCAAGATATTGATCGTAATCTTGCAGATGCTTACAAATTGCCTAAGCCTGAAGGCGCTTTAATTACTCAGATTTCTCCAAACTCACCTGCACAAAAAGCAGGACTTAGAGCTGGAGATGTCATCTTAAAATTAAATGGCGTCCCTGTACTTCGTACTAGTGATTTACTCTATTCTTTGAATAAGGTACAACCAAATCAAACTGTTCAGTTTGAAGTATTACGTGATGATAAAACCCGTAATATTTCGGCGACTTTAAGTACTGCACCAGATGAGACTCCTGCTACAGGAGCACAAGCTGCGGTGTCTAAAGGTCCAGTTCTAGGAATGAGCATTCGTGATTTAGCTGAACCAGAAAAAAGTGCTTTAAGTGTAAAAGGTGGTATCTATGTACAAGATGTTCGCCGTGGTGGCTTAGCGTCATTGTCAAATATCATTCCGGGTGATGTGATTATTCAAGTCAACAATAACCAGATTTTAAATAGTCAGGATTTTGCAAAAGTTGTTTCTAACTTGCAAAAAAATACCGTAGCACGTGTCGCAATTATTCGTCAGGGACAACGCGCAATGCTTGGTTTACGTATTCAGTAAACTTAAAAAAGAAACAATGAACCACCTTAAATATGGGTGGTTTTTTGTTATTTATCTTGAGCGTATAGTGATATCTACCTACACTTATTTTAGTTTGAACGTTAATAAATAAGAGTGAACATTTGTGAGTAGTATTTTTGATTTACATATTCAGGTACAGCCACATCATATTGATGCGTTAGGACATGTGAATAATGTAATGTATGTACAGTGGATGCAAGATGTAGCTGCTGCTCATGTTGAAACATTAGGAGTAGGGGTCACTAAATATCTAGAGTTAAAACATGCAATGGTCGCTGTTGAGCATCATGTGCAATATCGTAAAGCTGCATTTGAAGGTGAACAAATTGTATTACGCACATGGTTAGATGATATCAATGCGCTTTATTCTTTCCGCCAGTATGTATTTTTCCGTCCATCAGATCAGGCTGTATTATTTGTTGGAAATACCAAATGGGCATGTATTGAAATTGCCACAGGGCGCCCAAAACGAATGTCTCCAACTTTTACCCATGCATACAAGCCACTTGATTCAAGCATAAACCCTTATGATTTTACTGTTTCTTATACATGAGGTTGCTTAAGAAGGAATTGGGCTGCATTGGCCTTTTAAAAACATAAGTAAAAGGTAATGATTATTTTGGATACTTTAAAATATCCATCTGTTATAATCGCACGCAATTAATTTAACTGCTTTGGCTGTGTATTAAAACAAGCTACATAGCACTCTATATTTTCTCAAGGTAACCCATGGCGCAAGCTAAAAAATCCGTCGATATCAAAAATATACGAAATTTCTCGATTATTGCTCACATTGACCATGGTAAGTCTACATTGGCTGACCGTTTTATTCAGATGTGTGGTGGTCTACAAGATCGTGAAATGCAAGCCCAAGTCTTGGACTCAATGGAGCTTGAGCGTGAACGTGGGATTACCATTAAAGCCGCTTCTGTCACGCTGTATTACACTCATCCGAATGGTCAGGAATATCAACTTAACTTTATTGATACTCCTGGACACGTAGACTTCTCGTATGAAGTTTCTCGTTCTTTAGCCGCATGTGAAGGTGCGCTATTGGTTGTAGATGCTGCGCAAGGCGTAGAAGCACAATCAGTTGCAAACTGTTATACCGCAATTGAACAAGGTCTCGAAGTTCTTCCTATTTTAAATAAAATTGATTTACCGCAGGCTGAACCTGAACGTGTAATTCATGAAATTGAAGAAATTATCGGAATTGAAGCAACCGACGCACCAACCTGTTCAGCAAAAACTGGTTTAGGTGTTGAAGGTGTTTTAGAGCGTTTAGTCGATGTTATTCCATCACCTGAAGGCAATCGTGATGCTCCATTGCAGGCATTAATTATCGATTCATGGTTTGATAACTACCTAGGTGTAGTTTCTCTTGTACGTATTAAACAAGGTCGTATCCGTAAGGGCGACAAAATGTTGGTTAAATCGACAGGACAAACTCATCCGGTAACTTCAGTGGGTGTATTTAATCCTAAGCATACTGAAACAGATATTCTTGAAGCTGGTGAAGTAGGTTTTGTTATTGCGGGTATTAAAGATATTTTTGGTGCACCAGTAGGTGACACTATTACCCTTGCTGCTACACCTGATGTTGCTATTTTACCGGGTTTTAAAAAGGTTAAACCGCAGGTTTATGCTGGTCTTTTCCCGATTGATGCGAGTGATTTTGAGCCATTCCGTGAAGCACTACAAAAATTGCAGATCAACGACTCGGCTTTATTTTTTGAACCAGAAAGCTCAGATGCATTAGGTTTTGGTTTCCGTTGTGGCTTCTTAGGAATGCTACACATGGAGATTGTACAAGAGCGTTTAGAGCGTGAATATGACCTTGATCTAATCAGTTCTGCGCCTACCGTAATTTATGAAGCATTAACCAAGAAGGGCGAAACGATTTATATCGATAGTCCATCAAAAATGCCAGACGGATCTACTGTAGAAGATTTGCGCGAGCCGATTGCAGAGTGTCATATCCTTGTTCCTCAAGAATACTTAGGGAATGTAATGACCCTATGTATTGAACGCCGTGGTGTTCAAAAAGATATGAAATTCTTGGGTAATCAAGTTTCTATTACCTTTGAAATCCCGATGGCTGAAGTCGTTATGGATTTCTTTGATAAATTAAAATCATGTTCTCGTGGTTTTGCATCGCTAGACTATAACTTTGTACGTTTCGAAAGTTCAGCTTTAGTTAAGGTTGATGTATTAATTAATAGTGACAAGGTTGATGCCTTGGCTATGATTTGTCACCGTAATGACGCACGTCATCGTGGTATTGCATTGGTTGAGAAAATGAAAGATTTGATTCCTCGCCAAATGTACGACGTTGCTATTCAGGCGGCTATCGGTGCACAGATTATTGCTCGTTCTACTGTAAAAGCGATGCGTAAAAACGTATTAGCGAAATGTTATGGTGGTGACGTTTCACGTAAGAAAAAACTACTTTCTAAACAAAAAGAAGGTAAGAAACGTATGAAACAAGTGGGAAGTGTTGAAATTCCACAAGAAGCGTTCTTGGCTGTATTGAAAGTAGAAAGATAAGAAATGAGGGTAGGGGGAAGCAAAATATTGCTTTTCCCTACTTTAAGACAAGCAGCTAGGCTGCGAGTGAGGTCGTGTGGATTTTGATTTTAATTTAATTCTTGTTCCAGTTACGCTGATTCTATTTGCAGTGTGGTTGTTAGATAAACTTGTATTCAAACAGCGTGCAAATAAAGGGCGCGGGAACGAAAATTTTGTTATTACCTGGGCCTATGACTTTTGGCCAGTTTTAGCTGTAGTACTTGTACTTCGTTCATTTCTTTATGAACCATTTAATATTCCATCAGACTCTATGGTACCCACTTTAGAAACTGGTGATTTTATTCTGGTTAATAAATTTGATTATGGTGTGCGTTTACCTATCGTCAATAAGAAAATTATTGATGTGGGAGAACCCAAGCGTGGTGATGTGATTGTATTCCGTTATCCACCTCAACCTACCATTAGTTATATTAAACGTGTAATCGGTTTGCCGGGTGATCATCTTGTTTATGATCATGGACAATTGATTATTAACGGACAAAAAGTACCGAAAGTATTAACACAGTTTAGTCGCGAAAAAGATGTGTTAGATACCCCAACGTCTATTTATCATAAAGAGACGATAGGTGAGCACACCTTTACGATGCGTGAACTTGAAGGCGTAAATGTGGCGCGTCAAGCACCGTTTATCAACTATGTTGAAAATGGTAAATATGCAAACCAAGACGGTTTATATTGGGAAGTGACTGTTCCAAAAGGACATTACTTTGCAATGGGAGATAACCGTGATCAAAGTGCAGACAGTCGTTTCTGGGGCTTCGTTCCTGAAGAAAATTTAACAGGGCGAGCATTCTATGTGTGGATGCATAAAGAACCGGGTTTACATCTTCCTAACTTTGGCCGAAATGGAAAAATAGATTAAAAACAACCATTAGGAAAAAAAGAAATGCGTAAGGCACAACAAGGTACTTCGTATTTAGCAATTTTATTTGGGGTGGTTATATTTGCAGTTGCAGTAAAAGCTGTACTTGCAGTTTGGCCAGCATATTGGGATGATCGCTTGATTAATAATCAGATAGAGGAGCTTTTACAAGAAAGCTCTTCTGAGATCACACCACAGAAGTTTGCGACACAAATGGATCAGCGACTGGAAATGAACAATATTCGTGATCTCCACTTTAAAGAGATTGCGCAAGTGTTTAATCAGTCTGGTCTGATAGTCAAAAAGAAATATGAAGTAAGAAAACCTTTCTTATCAAATATTGATTTAGTTTTAACATTTGAGAAGAGTTTTGATAAAACATCAGTTCAAACTAAGTGATCCTCGCTTATTGAGTCGAATCGGATATCAATTCAAGCAGCTTGAATTGTTACAGTTAGCTTTGACTCATCGTTCGGTGAGTCATAAATACAATTACGAGCGCTTGGAATTTTTAGGCGATTCATTATTAGGTATGATTGTTGCCAATTATCTATATCATGCCTATCCAAATGAAAACGAAGGTCGTCTAACGCGTATGCGAGCGACTTTAGTACGTCAGGAAGCTTTAGGTAAGATTGCAACCGATTTGCAACTTAGTCGGTGTTTAATATTAAGTACGGGTGAATTGAAATCTGGTGGTCATCATCGTGAGTCAATATTGGCTGACACGGTAGAAGCGATTATTGGTGCAATTTATATTGATAGTGGTGATCTCAACTTACTTACAGATATTGTGCTAAAATGGTATGTACCCTATTTAGACCATATTGAACCTACGGATCAACTTAAAGACCCGAAATCACGTTTACAAGAGTATCTACAAGCACGTAAAAAACCTCTCCCTGTTTACGAGGTTGTAGATATTCAGGGTGATGCACCTCACCAGCACTTTAAAGTTGAATGTTTGATAGATGGTTTATCAAGGATTTATGGTGAGGGTTCAAGTCGTCGTTTTGCCGAGCAGGCAGCAGCGGCGGAAATTTTAAAGTTATTGGAGCAATAACCTGCATGTCGATGCATTCTGATCAAATCAATCCAGATTCAAATGATAACCAAGATCCTAATAATCTGATTGATCAATTTTTTAGTTCCAAAGGCGTGACAATTCCTTCGGATTTTAAGAGCGGATTTGTGGCGATTGTAGGACGTCCAAATGTGGGTAAATCTACCCTCATGAACCATTTATTAGGTCAAAAGCTCTCTATTACTTCGCGTAAACCTCAAACAACACGTCATAAAATTATTGGTATTGATTCGCGTGAAAAAATGCAGGCGGTATATGTAGATACCCCAGGTATGCATAAAAAAGAAGTACGCGCTATTAATAAAATGATGAACCGTGCAGCTCATTCTGCATTACGTGACGTCAATTTGGTCTTATTCGTTATTGATGCTTATAAGTGGACTCCAAATGACGACTTAGTGCTTGAAAAACTCAAAAATGCTGAAATGCCAGTAATTTTGGTGATTAACAAGGCTGATACTTTTGAAGATAAAAGAGATATTCTGCCTTTAATTCAAGAGCGTGCAAAGCTTATGAATTTTGCCGAGATTGTTCCTGTATCTGCATTACGTGGAGCAAATCTGGAACACTTGAGTGAAACGATTGAGAAGTATCTTCCTTATCAAGCGCCTTTGTATTCATTTGATCAGATTACTGACCGTTCTGAACGCTTTTTAGCTAGCGAAATTATTCGTGAAAAAATCATGCGCCAGTTAGGTGAAGAACTACCTTATGATTTAACAGTACAAATCGAATCTTTCAAAACGGAAGAAGCTGCTGTTAGTGAAAAAACGGGTCGTTTAAAACCAGCTTGTACTTATATTGATGCAACGATTTTTGTAGATCGTGCGGGCCAAAAAGCGATTGTAATTGGTGAAAAAGGTGCCAAGCTTAAAACAATCGGTATGGATGCCCGAAAAGACATGGAAAAAATGTTTGAGCAAAAAATTATGCTCACACTTTGGGTGAAAGTGAAGGGTGGCTGGTCTGATGATGAGCGTGCCTTAAAAAGCTTAGGATATAGTGATATCTAAAGGATAAGGATACTGGTATGAAAACAATTACATCATTGGTGACTATAGTTGGATGTACATTGATGTTACAAGGTTGTGTATATAAGCTTGTAACCGTACCAGTAGGGATCGCCTATAAAACTACAAAAGGTGTTGTCAAAGGTACAGCGGCTGTTGTAGGTGCGGTGATTCCTGATGGTGATGATGAGGATGACAAAAAAGAAAAAGAATCTGAGGAATAGTTTCTTTTTATGATGCGCAATGAAGTCCTCCATGGATATATGATTCATCACCGTAAGTACCGTGAAAAAAGTCATATTGTGCATCTTTTTACTCAGGAATATGGGCGAGTCGATGGTATTTTAAGACAGACTCCGCCCCCTCAGTATCAACCTATCCGATTACAAGCGACAGGTAAAAGTGAGCTAAAAAACTTTACCAAGTTAGAAATATTAAATCAGCCTGTTTTCTTTTTTGGTGACGCCTTTTTTGCCGGATTTTATTTAAGTGAAATCATTCTTCGGCTATGTCCACTAGAAGAGGCAATGCCTCAATCTTTTGAGCAATATCAGTTAACTCTATTGCAGTTACAGCAGCTCGCTTCTAATGATCAGCCCGATCTTTTTTTAAGACAGATATTGCGTCAGTTCGAACATGTGCTTCTGCCTGAACTAGGGTACGCACTTGATTTTTCAATTGATACTCAGCAGCAGCCGATTCAATCTCATCAGTTTTATCAATTTCAAGTGACCGAAGGTTTTGCTCCCGTTGCGCAGGCGAGTCGTTCCTCTTTGTCAGGAAAAGCGATTTTGTCTATGGTGGATTATGAGCAAGGACAGGATTTTTCTCACGAACAACTGCAATTATTAGGTAAACTATACCGTCAAATGATTACATCGCTTTTAGGAGATCGTCCCCTAAAAAGTCGACAATTGTGGATTCAAAATACTCAAACTCAATCGTAATTAGGATTTATTTATGGCTGCATTGCTTGGTGTAAACATAGACCATGTTGCTACTTTAAGACAGGCGCGCGGTACTACTTATCCAGACCCTGTAGAAGCTGCTCTCATTTGTGAACAAGCTGGTGCAGAAGGGATTACCTTGCATTTGCGTGAAGATCGTCGCCATATTCAGGATGATGACGTACGTCGTATGCGACCATTATTAAAAACACGCATGAATCTAGAAATGGCTGTTACTGATGAAATGGTTGAGTTTGCCAAAGAAATTCAGCCACAGCATGTATGCTTCGTGCCAGAAAGACGCCAAGAAGTAACAACTGAAGGTGGTTTAGATGTAGTAGGTAACTTTGATAAGGTTAAAGCTGCAACTCAGGCCTTGGCTGCTATTGGTTGTGATGTATCATTATTTATTGATGCCGATTTAGCTCAGATTGATGCAGCAATTGCTTGTGGAGCACCTACTATTGAATTACACACGGGGGCCTATGCAGACGCGATAACAGAACAAGAGCAGCAAGAAGAACTAGCACGTATTATAAAAGGTGTGGAATACGCAGCTTCAAAAGGTTTGGTGGTAAATGCGGGTCACGGACTTAATTTAAAGAATGTTGCTCCAATTGCTGCTATCTCACAAATTCACGAGTTAAACATTGGGCACTCGATTATTGCTGACAGCATTTTTGTAGGTCTGGTTCAAGCTGTTAAAGATATGAAAGCGGCAATTCAGGTGGCAGGTTAATTGGTTATGTCGAGTATCAATTACGATGAATTAATGCAACCTGTCTTGGCTTTTTTAGGATGCCAAACACCAAACGCGTGGTTAGATGAGGCAATTAATAATTTAGATATCTTGATGCAAGATCATGCTAATTGCGAAAAAAAAGCAGCTAGTACAGCAATGAACTTAATGTTCCGTTATAGCTTTTTTCCTGATTTGCAAGTAAAGCTTGCACAACTAGTACGGGAAGAAATGCTCCATTATGAACAGGTGCTTGAGCTTATGGCCAAGCGTGGTCAGAAATGGGATGGCTTAAGTGCAGGGCGCTATGCGGGTGGCTTGCGTAAAGAGATTCGTACTTATGAACCCGAAGCTTTAATTGATGTACTAGTGGTAGGTGCTTTTGTTGAGGCTCGCTCATGCGAACGTTTCCATGCACTTGCTCCACGCGTAGATGAAGAGTTGGGGCGCTATTATCGCTACTTGCTTAAGTCGGAGTCTCGTCATTTTGAAGACTATTTGGCACTTGCACTTGATGCTGCAAAAAATGCAAAAATGAAAAATCCTAAAGAGGATATTCAACAGCGAATTGAGCATATTCGTGAGGTTGAAAAGAATCTGATTTTAACGCCTGATGATACCTTCCGTTTTCACAGTGGCGTGCCTGCATAATATTAAAAGTTTTAAAAAAGTTTATCTTATCTAGATAAACTTTTTTTATTTTAACTCTTTAATTGTAAATTAATTTTTAAAATTGGTTAGCTTAGGATCTGCGCTGTTTATTACCTGTTAATCTTAATAAAATTATATTCCTACATTTTTAGTTTCTCGATTTTTATTATTCGTAATAAAATTTTCGAAAATTTTTATTTTTAAAGTAATAACGAATATTATGTAAATATACAGATAAGATTGTTCATAATCGGTTCAACTAAAGTAGTCAAATATTTTAAGGATATAAGAATGTTAGCATTAGTTACAGGTGCCTCGGCGGGCTTTGGTTATAGCATTTCAAAAAAACTGATTGAGTTAGGTTATAAGGTTATTGGCTGTGGAAGACGGGCAGAAAAACTAAAAGAATTACAGCAAGAGCTTGGTGATACATTCTATCCGTTAGTATTTGATATGACAGATACGGCAGAAAATATAAATAAAGCATTGGTTGATTTACCAGCTGAATTTCAAATCAGTCAAATTGATTTATTGGTTAATAATGCTGGTCTAGCATTAGGGCTAGAGTCAGCAGATAAATCAGATTTGGGTGATTGGTACACCATGGTCGATACCAATATTAAAGGGTTGATCACCGTTACACGGTTAATTTTACCGAATATGGTGAAGAAAAAATCAGGTTTAATTATCAATATGGGATCTATTGCAGGTACATATCCGTATCCGGGCGGTAATGTTTATGGTGCAACCAAAGCATTTGTGGAGCAATTTAGTTTAAACCTTCGAGCTGATTTGTCTGGTACTGGCATTCGAGTGACTAATATTGAGCCGGGGCTTTGCGGTGGTACAGAATTTTCTTTAGTACGTTTTAAAGGCGATCAGGAGAAAGTAAACAATCTGTATGATAAAAAGAACCCAATTTTGCCTGAAGATATTGCAAATACGGTAGCGTGGGTTGCATCACAACCTTCACATATTAATATTAACCGTATTGAAATGATGCCTACTTCTCAGTCTTTTAATCCTTTAAAAGTTGTTGAGGTAGAGTAATAAGGTTCAGAATGAACCGATAGTGAGTTTATAGATGCTATGTCTTTTGAATTTTGATTCGGACATTGAATGAAATTAATAGATTAATCATTAAATCCTCTATGTTGTGATAGGGGATTTTTTATGGTTATTGATAAATTTATGGCAAAAAAAAGCCCGCTTTAATGCTGCGGGCTTTTTAGTATTTGGCTCTCCCACCTGGGCTCGAACCAGGGACCTGCGGATTAACAGTCCGTCGCTCTACCGACTGAGCTATGGGAGAATCTGCATGCGATTATAAGGAGATTTTGAGAAGGGTCAAGTGTAAATTGCCATGTTTACTTTATTTTTGTGCTGTATGCTTTTTATTTGATCAGTTAAGGGGTGAGCTAAGAAATTACTTGCACTTTAAAAAATCAATTGCTAAATTCGGAACAGAACAAGCGTTTGAAGAAATTCAAACAGTGTGGATTTAAAACCAACTTGCCAGCACTAAAATGGCTAAATCGGAGATAAGTATGAAAACACTTACTGTTGCCTCTATTTTTTCTAATTTTGATTTTTATCAACGTAATTATCTCAATATTTTAAGTCAACCAGAATCTTATTACACGCCTGTAGAGGGTGCGTCGATTGATGCTTATCCTTTTAAAAAGCAGGACTTGTATTTAGGTGATTTATTGCAGCTTTGGTTTAGTTCCAAATGGAATGTGCATAGTTCACTAAAAGTTTTAAAAAGTTCAAAACTATTAAACCCTTCTAAAGCTTTATATATTTTTCAATTAGAAGGAGAGTTGCTGCTGGGCAAAAATAAAGTTCTAGCTTGGTCTGTTGAACATCAAGAGGTGGTAGAGCTTCAACTTAAAAATATTTGGGCCTCTTATGTCGTGGCACAAACCTGTGACCGTCCAGATAATTCAGATTACTCAATAAAAAAGGCAGCGGTTTAAAGCTGCCTTTAATGATTATGGGCGAATAATCATGCAGGTCGCTGTTGCATAAGCATACAGTTTACCTTCCTCATCAATAACCTTTCCTTCGGAAATTCCTAAGTTTTTACTTAAATTAATGACTTTACCTATCGCAATTAAAGGGTGGTTCTTTGGAATAGGGCGACACATTTTTACGTTAAGATCGATTGTTCCGTAGCCTACACCCGCAGGTAACATCGTATGTACTGCACAGCCAGTCACAGAGTCTAAAACTGTAGCAGCAAAGCCACCATGTACGCCGCCTAGCGGATTTAGATGATTATGATCTGCTTGGGCTTTAAAAGTAACAGACCCTTCTGAAATTTCAGTAGGTTGCATAGGTATGGTTTTACTAATACTTGCTGCTGGAATATGGCCATCAATCATCGCTTGTAAAAATTCAAGACCAGTCATTTCCATCGGATTTTTCATTTTTGAGTCCTTTAATTATATAAGTTCTTAAATGGAACTTGTTGTTAGCCTATTATTAAGTCATCGATATGTCAATTCCATGAGTTAAAGATTGAACTGATGAGTTGAAGATTTAAAGCTTATTTACGGAGCATAAAACATCTTTATTCTAAAAAGTGGAATAAATTAGTTGCATAATGAATTAGATAGATAAGAGATTCTTCTTATACACTATAAAAAATAGCAGGAGCATAAGGATAATGCTTTTAAAAATTGCACTTGTAATGGTGGCTTTTGCGGCAAATTCTGTGTTGTGCCGTTTGGCTTTAACAGAGCATCATATCGACCCAATGAGTTTTAGCTTAATACGAGTAGTGAGTGGTGCAGTTGTTTTATTGGGAATATTTTTATATTCAAAAACGTCTCAAACTCATGTTCAATGGAATTTTAAGAACGCATTTTTTCTAGCAGTTTATGTTTTAGCATTTTCTTGTGCCTATCTTCAAATAGATGCAGGTATAGGCGCTTTACTATTATTTGGTGTCGTGCAACTTACCATGGTGCTCTACGGTTATTGGCATGGCGAACAAATTGGCATGTACCGTGGTATTGGTTTATGCATAGCTTTAGCAGGCATGATTGTTTTGCTATTACCTGGTACTCACGCACCTCATTGGAAGTATGCTTTGCTTATGATGCTGTCTGGTTTGGCATGGGCTGGATACAGCATTGCTGGCCGTAACATGACACAACCTGTTGGCAGCACATTGGCAAATTTTATATTGGCTGTACCAATCGTTTTGTTGGCAAATATATTGCTTAATCAAGAGCGGTATATTGATTTGCAGGGTTGGGTGTTAGCAATTTTGTCTGGTGGTGTGACTTCAAGCGGGGCTTATGTAGTTTGGTATGCAATTTTGAAGCATATTGATCGAGTGACGGCCAGTACCGTGCAGTTGAGTGTGCCATGTTTGGCAATTTTAGGTGGAAATCTATTTGTGAATGAAGCTGTAACAGGGCGAGTTATTTTGTCTAGTTTTATGGTTTTGTTTGGAATTTTTCTGGTTATTTATATGATGCCCAAGAAAGGCAAAGTATAGATCAATAAAAAAAGGGTTCTCTAAAGAGAACCCTTTTTACGCAAAATGCAGATTATTTTGCAGCTTTTTCAGCTTCAATAGAAGCAATTGCAGCGTCTACACCTTCAATTGAGTCAGCAGCTTTTTTGATACGTGCTAACGCATCAACAAGTACTTCATCAGCAGTTGCATATGAAATACGCATAAAACCGCCTAGACCAAATGCATCACCAGGAACTACTGCTACACCAGTTTCTTCTAGTAACCATTCAGAGAACTCTGTGCAAGACTTTAAGCCTTTTGCACGAATAAGAGGACGAATGTTTGCATAGGCATAGAAAGCACCATCAGCAGGTAAACAAGAGATACCTTTGATGTCATTTAAGCCATTTACAACTAAGTCATGACGGCGTTTGAACGCTTTAATCATTGGTTGAAGTACGTCTTGAGGACCATTCAATGCAGCTTCAGCAGCAACTTGTGAAATAGAAGTTGGGTTTGAAGTTGATTGAGACTGGATTTTTTTCATTGCGCCAATAATTTTTGCTGGGCCGGCTGCATAGCCAATACGCCAACCTGTCATCGCATATGCTTTAGACACACCATTTAAAACAATCGTACGATCATATAAATCTGGAGCAACAGTTGCGATGTTGTAGAACTCATCTTCCCAACGAATTGGTTCATACATATCGTCAGATGCAACAAATACTTGTGGATGACGACGTAATACTTCAGCTAAAGCTTCTAATTCAGCTTTGCTATAGATCATACCTGTCGGGTTAGATGGGCTGTTTAGTACAACTAAACGAGTGTTAGGAGTAATAGCCGCTTCTAATTGTTCAGGAGTAATTTTGAAACGTTGGTCTTCACCACATTTCACAATGACTGGAGTACCTTCAGCAATAATGACCATATCTGGATAGCTTACCCAGAACGGTGCTGGAATGATAACTTCATCGCCTTTGTTTAATAGAGCAAGTGCCAAGTTAAAGAAGCTTTGCTTACCACCACATGAAACCAAAATCTGATTCGCTTGATAATCAAGATTATTATCACGTTTAAATTTAGCAATAATTGCTTTTTTTAACCCAGGAGTACCATCTACAGCCGTATATTTGGTGAAACCATTATTAATCGCTTCAATTGCAGCATCTTTGATGTGTTGAGGGGTATCAAAGTCTGGTTCGCCAGCACCTAAACCAATCACGTTCTTGCCAGCAGCTTTAAGTTCAGCAGCTTTGTTGGTTACAGCAAGTGTAGGGGACGGTTTGATAGCATTGACACGATCAGAAAGACGTACGTCCACGGCAATATTCCTCTTATGGGATTAAAAAATAAAAAGCATACTATCTTATCGCAAAAATTAAGTAATTTGCGGATGTGAACCTTTTCAGATGTAAAAAAGTTTAGTTTAGTAATCATCTTAAGCAATATTTATTCAATTGAAGCTTTTTTAGAAAGAAATGAGAAAATCATTTATAATAAGCCGCAATCGAAATTTCGAGAATGAATCATGACTGAGCAACAGCCAAAACAGAAAAAGGCTTTGGTGAAATTGCCATTCCCAATGCCGAATGATAGCAATGAAGCCGACGACGCGGTACACAACCAAGTGCGTCCAAAACCAGAGCAATACGCAGATAGAACATGGATGCCTCCACGTGGTACTCGTCGTTCTATGGGAAAACGTTAAGTTCAAAAACAGGCAATATGCCTGTTTTTTTATTGATTAAATAAAATTTCCTGATAATAGCTTTTTTTCTTTTGGTACATGTGATGGTCAGCTCGCTTCAACATGTCCTCAATTTGTTCATTTGCTTGAGTTGTTGCATGTCCAATTGCAATGCTAACTGGGTGGCTTGAATAATATTGATTGTCGATATTAAAAAGCTCCTGAATAGTTTGAAGCATAATTAGAACATTCGCTTCATCTGCCCCCGGCATTAAAATTACGAACTCATCGCCACCTATTCTAGAGGCTGTATAGGGCGTATTTATAATGGTCTGATTTAAAATATTTCCGACGCGACGCAATAAGCCGTCCCCAATATCATGACCAAACTGATCATTTGTTTCTTTTAATCCATTCATATCTAAGAAAATTGAAGAAACAGGCCGAATAATACTTCGGTTTAAACGATTAAGTTCTTCTGTAAAAAAAGCACGATTATATAGTTTGGTAAGAACATCGTGTTGTCCCAGATATTCAAGATAGTTTTCTGCTTTTTTTCGTGCGGTAATATCTGTAAGTGCAACCTGTACCAGCCCCCAAGTCTCTTCATAACCAGGGAAAACGGTAAATTGAAGCAATACATTTCTTATTTGCCCATCTAAGGCATAATTGATGGCTTCACGTTTATGATGAATATTACCCTGCCAAAGTTCGATAAGTTGTTCCCGAAAGGTTTCAATCATCTCTTGTGCAAAAATTTTATGTGTATTTCTCAAGAGTGTCGTTTTATCAGGTGCTTTAAATAAGTCTAAAGTTGCCTGATTAACATCTAAAATTAAAATATCTTCAATGCATTGACGGACAAATTCAGGATGCACATCTAAAAACGTTCTAAAGTCCTCAATACCCAATAGCCTAAGTTGATCAATTCTATTTTTAATACGGCTGAAATCTTCGACCCAAAGAGAGGTAGGTGAATAAATAAACATAGACTCAGCTAGGCGGCGATTTTTTTCTTCCTCACGAAGTGCATTCTGATAAGGTGTAATATCTTCGGTCGTGATTAATACACGCTCAAAGGTCGATTCAGAGCCGGGTAAAATAGAACCTCTTAGCTGAACATCAATACGTTTGCCTGATAAGGTGTAATTTACAGTCGTACTTGAAAAGTGAGTTTTACCCTTCCATAGTTCTTCAAGTTCATGAATATGTGATTCGAACATTTCTTTTTTAAAAATAAGATTTAAATTCGAATAGAGTTCTTCGTGAGTTTTTGCTTCAAAAAGTTCTAATGTTTTTTGATTAACGCGAACGATTTTAATTTTATGTGCGCATTCAATAATTAAATTTTTATTTTGACTTAAAAACTCATGGAGGTTTTCAATACCTTGATTTCTCCATAAGTCAAATTGTTGTTTAACTTCACTGAAATCTTCAATCCACATTGGAATTGGGCTAAGGTCAAAAATTGAAGAATCTAAAGTTTCCATATGTTTCTTTAAGTATTCAGTTTGCCTTAAAGTATAATGAGAAAAGCTCATATTTGAAAAGATAAAGATTTTAAATTTATTAGAATAATTAAATAGTAGTAATTGAAAATAGAATAATAAAAAAGCAGAAATTAATCTGCTTTTTGAGAATGTTATAAAATAAATTATCGATTAATAGGGTGATCAATATTTTTTTCACCACGCCATAATTTGATAAAGTCTTGCTCGTCAAAATCGTAAAGTTCCATGAGGGCAACGACTGCACTCACAAAAATCATGGCACCCTCAGAATTTCCATGAAGATCAAATATCTTGCCGTTGAGCTTACCTAAAATATCACTCAGCTCATGATCACGGCCTCGTCCATAACGATCCCGAGGGTAAAGCTCTTCATTTAAAACAATTAGAGCAATGGCTTTTTCGGCACTTGATAAATCTGTTTTATCTAAGGCTTCTTCAAAAGATTCACTTCCATGATTGAAGTAAAAAATAACCTCATCATTAATGAAACTTTTCACCATCTTTTGAGTTAATGTCGGAAATTGAGAAACTGCATTGTCTTCAACATAAGGTTTAAAAGATTCTGGAAAGATAACGTTGTGATGAATATCTTTAAACAGTGGTGCAATTTCAGAAACTTTATAACCCGCGATGCCACAACCTAAAGCAGTGACAAAATATTTCATTTTAGGATGGTTTTTTGCATATATTTTAAAATCTTCAACATAGTGCCCAATTTGTGAAAGAGGCATTTGTTGAATATGTTCATTTAAGGTGGGAATTGCAAAGCTTTGACCAGCCCAGCCACGACCTACACCTTCAACTGCTCCGAAGTGTTGGCGGGCAACGCGTGCTGCACCGCTACCGTGCTGTCCAGCAAGGTTACTTCCAAATACAAAAACGGTATCTTCGGGAAGTTCGGTTACAATACTTTCATCATGATATTGGTAGGTCATGGTTATGCTTTTTATTTAATGGATAGGTCCATGTTGCAACTGATTATGGTATTGGTCAAGTGTTAAGATGCTTATTCTTTTGCATAGAATTTTCAACGCAATTTGGACTTTAAATTAAAAGAAAAATCCCCATTAATGAGGAAGACGTTAAATTCAATTTTTTAATAAAGAGAGATAACTTTGAACGAAAATCAACCTTTTGATTTGGTCACTCATTATCAGCCAGCAGGTGATCAGCCACAGGCAATTGAAAAGCTGGTCAGTGGTATCGAACATGGTTTTCGTAATCAGTTATTGCTAGGGGTAACAGGTTCGGGTAAGACCTATACCATGGCAAATGTGATCGCCCAAACACAGCGACCTACAATTGTGATGGCCCATAACAAAACTTTGGCTGCCCAGCTTTATGGTGAGTTTAAATCTTTCTTCCCCAATAATGCGGTTGAATATTTTGTAAGTTATTACGATTACTACCAGCCAGAAGCTTACGTTCCATCTTCGGATACGTTTATTGAAAAAGATTCAGCCATTAATGATCACATTGATCAGATGCGATTATCGGCAACACGAGCTTTATTAGAACGTCGTGATGCAATTATTGTGGCATCAGTGTCTGCAATTTATGGTTTGGGTGACCCGAATGCCTATATGCAAATGTTGCTGCATGTGGTTGAGGGCGACCGAGTAAGTCGTGATGAAATCATCCGCCGATTGGTTGAAATGCAATATACGCGTAATGAACTTGAATTTTTACGTGGTACTTATCGAATTCGTGGCGAAATTATTGATATTTTCCCAGCAGAATCCGATCAACATGCAATTCGTATTGAACTATTTGATGATGAGGTCGACTCAATCCGTTGGTTTGACCCGCTAACAGGTAAAATGGTTCGTAAAGTTTCTCGGATAACGATTTATCCGAAAAGCCATTATGTAACACCAAAAGATCATTTAACCCGTGCCATCGATACAATTAAAGATGAATTACAAGATCAGCTCAAATTCTTCCGTGAACATGACAAATTGCTCGAAGCACAGCGCATTGAACAACGGACACGCTACGATTTAGAAATGATGCAACAGTTGGGCTATACCAATGGTATCGAAAACTATTCACGTCATTTGTCTGGACGTCCATCTGGTGAAGCGCCGCCGACTTTATTTGACTATATTCCAGAAGATGCTTTACTGATTATTGACGAATCACACGTTACTGTTCCGCAAATTGGAGCGATGTATAAAGGTGACCGATCACGTAAAGAAAACTTAGTGAATTATGGGTTCCGTTTACCAAGTGCGCTTGATAACCGTCCTATGAAATTTGAAGAATGGGAGCGTATTGTACCGACGACCATTTTTGTAAGTGCAACACCTGCTAAATATGAATTAGAAAAGTCAGACCAAATCGTTGAACAGGTGGTACGTCCAACAGGTCTCATCGATCCTGAGATTGAAATTCGTCCTGTCTTAACCCAAGTAGATGATGTTCTTTCTGAAATTAATATTCGTAAAAACTTGAATGAAAGGGTATTAATTACCACTTTAACAAAGCGTATGGCAGAAGACCTGACTTCTTATTTAAAAGAATATGGCGTTAAGGTTGCTTATCTCCACTCAGATATTGATACGGTTGAACGTGTCAAAATTATTCATGAACTACGTACAGGTGTATTTGATGTTTTAGTCGGTATTAACCTATTACGTGAAGGTCTGGATATGCCTGAAGTTTCTTTGGTTGCTATTTTAGATGCAGATAAAGAGGGCTTTTTACGTTCTGAACGTTCACTTATTCAAACAATTGGTCGTGCTGCACGTAATGTGAAAGGTAAAGCAATTTTATATGCTGACCGAATTACCGATTCTATGCAAAAAGCAATAGATGAAACTGATCGCCGTAGAGCTAAACAAATTGAGTTTAATGAGCTGCATGGTATTACGCCACGTAGTGCTGTCCGTCAGGTTATCAAAGAAATTGACTCTGGTGAGGTACTTTCAGATGATGAGATTGATGAAAAAGTACTTGAACAAGCACAAGCATTGAGTGCCGACGAAAGACATATTCTTTCAGATCCAAAATTGTTTAGTAAACATATTACTAAGCTTGAAAAAGATATGTTAAAGGCCTCGAAAGATCTACAGTTCGAACAAGCAGCGCGGATACGTGATGATATCATTCGATTAAAAGCGCAGATGTTGCAATAAACGAATACATAACGCTACATAATGTGTTTAAAAAACAAGCTACTGTAGATGTTTGAGTTCTTTTGTATTCACAACTAATCGTTGAGGGCAACAATGGCATTTCGAAATAATGTTCCGCAAGCCAGTTGGCGTTTGGGTAAAATTGCGTTGGGCGGCATCGTTTTGGCTGGTTTAGCTGTTGGAACGTATGTCTATGCTCAACCAAAACCCTTGCAAACTGTTTATAAAGTTGAACTGGACCGATATTTAGGTGTCTGGTATGAAGTTGCCCGTAAGCCTGCATTTTTTCAAAAAAAATGTGCTTACAACGTATCTGCAACTTACACCTTAAATGAAAATGGCAATGTGGTTGTAGATAATCGCTGTTATGACAATAGAAAACAATTACAGCAATCTATTGGTGAAGCCTTTGTGGTAAATCCGCCATATAACACGAAATTGAAGGTGAGTTTCTTACCCGAAGCTGTGAGATGGATTCCCGTTATTCGTGGAGATTACTGGATTTTAAAAATAGATGAAGACTATCAAACTGTTTTAGTCGGAGAACCTTCTCGTAAATATCTGTGGGTATTATCAAGAACACCTCATCCTGAACAAGAAGTGGTTGATGAATATCTAAATTATGCAAAAACCTTAGGTTTTGATATTCGCGATGTTATCCGTACAGAACATCAAGAATAACAGTAGATGTCTGATTAATAAAAAACCATGTTTTTACATGGTTTTTTCTTTTTTATAGTGGATAAATCAAGTATTGTGGTGAGCTGTTTTTACTAAAGTCTAAGAGGGTGATGATGTTTAAAGGCGTGAGCTTGTCTGTCATGGCATCTATCACTTTTGGTGTACTTTATTTTTATACTCAATTATTAAGTCAGCTGGATAGTGAACAGACTTTTGGATGGCGGATTATTGCAACATTACCAGTTCTCACTTTGTTTATGTGGTGGAGTGGTGATTTAGGATATATAAAAAATATCTACCAGCGTATTTTGGCTAAGCCATCTTTATTATTGTTGTTAATCACAACCTCCGTTTTAACTTCGGTACAGCTTTGGCTTTTTTTATGGGGGCCAATGCACGGGCGTGGCTTACAAGTATCTTTAGGCTACTTTCTATTGCCACTTGTTCTTGTCTTGGCTGGAAGTGTGCTGTATGGCGAAAAAATATCAAAATTTCAATGGGTCGCAATTATTCTTGCCGTCATTGGCGTAGGCCATGAGATCTGGCGTTTAGGAAGTATCGCTTGGGAAACTGCATTGGTTGCGGTTGGCTATTCTGCCTATTTTTTATTACGTAAGACCATTAAAACAGACAATTTAGGCGGTTTTTGGTGGGACTTAGTTATTATTCTACCAATTGCAATTTATTTGACCCATACAGGTTTACTTCCTTATAGCAAATTTATAGACCAGCCAAGTCTTGCTTTGGTCATTGTTGGGCTTGGAATTTTAAGTGCTATTGGTTTAGGAAGCTATATTCTGGCAAGTCGCTTTTTACCATTAGTTGTGTTTGGACTTTTAGGATATTTAGAACCTGTATTACTTGCTCTAGCTTCTTTAGTTTTAGGGGAGAGTATTGGCCAAGAAGAATGGTTCACTTATATTCCGATCTGGTGCGCGGTATTTGTGTTGGTTTTAGAAGGTGCAGTACACCTTTATCAGCAACGTCAAAAAGCCAAAAATTTGCAGCTCAACATCGCGAAATATCAAAAAAGATTAAAAAATGATGAGTTTGATTAGAGACTCAGAATATAAAAAGTAAGAAAAAGCAAAAATTTAGCTGCTTTAAACAATAAAATAATAAAAAATAATTATAGGTATTTTATGAATTTATGATGAATTTTAGGAAAATCTAATCACTAACGTCAGCTTTTGATTCATTCTTGCCAATAATTCCATTACAATTACGGGGTTTAAAAAATCACGCCTAGATATAATTAATTAGAGGACGTATCTGTGAGCAAAGACACTATCATCGCCCTGCATGCTGAACACCAAGGCCGTTGGAAAAACCGTGAAGAAATCGCGGAACGTATGATTGCATTAATCGGACAATTATACCGTGAAAAAAATATTGTCGTATCTGTTTACGGTCGCTCTTTAATTAACCGTTCTGTTATCCAAATTTTGAAAACTCACCGCCGTACACGTGTTGTAGACGTTGAGCTTTCTGTTGTAAATACATTCCCAATTTTAGAAGCTTTAGCTAAGCTTGAAAATATTGGCTCTGCAGAAGTTGATATCGGTAAACTTGCTGTTGAATATAAAGAAAAAGGCGGTGATGTTGATGCTTTTGTTGCTCAAGCAGTTGAGTCAATCAAAGGTAGCGCAACTTCTGAACAACCTAAAGATGTCGTTCTTTATGGTTTTGGTCGTATTGGCCGTATCTTGGCTCGTTTAATCATTAGCCAATCAGGTTTAGGTCGTGGTTTAAGCCTTAAAGCAATTGTTGTGCGTAAATCCTCTGATGGCGATTTAGCAAAACGTGCTTCTTTACTTCGTCGTGACTCTATTCACGGTACTTTTGCTGGTACAATCGCTGTTGATGAAGAAAACGAAGCAATCATTGCGAATGGTAACTTCATTAAAGTGATTTATGCGTCTAGCCCAAGTGAAGTTGACTATACTGAATACGGTATTTCAAATGCACTTTTAATTGACAATACTGGTAAATGGCGTGATGCTGAAGGTCTAAGCCAACACTTAAAATGCCCAGGCGTTGCACGTGTTGTATTGACTGCACCAAGTAAAGGCGAAATGAAAAACGTTGTATTTGGCGTAAACAACACAGACATCTTGGATGAAGACAAAATCATCTCTGCTGCAAGTTGTACAACAAATGCAATTACTCCAATTCTTAAAGTATTGGATGACAAATATAAAGTTCTTAATGGTCATGTTGAAACTGTTCACTCATTTACAAATGACCAGAACTTGATCGACAACTACCATAAAGCAGATCGTCGTGGCCGTGCTGCTACTTTGAACATGGTAATTACAGAAACTGGTGCAGCTAAAGCAGTTGCTAAAGCATTACCTGCATTAAAAGGTAAGTTAACTGGTAACTCTGTACGTGTTCCTACACCAAACGTATCTCTTGCTATCTTGAACTTAACGCTTGATAAAGAAATTGATCGTGAAGAAGTGAACGAATACATTCGTCAAATTTCAATTAACTCTAGCCTTCAAGGTCAAATTGGTTATACCAACTCGACTGAAGTTGTATCGAGTGACTTTATCGGTTCTCGTACTGCTGGTGTATATGATGCTCAAGCAACGATTACTTCTGGTAACCGTTTAACTGCTTATGTTTGGTACGATAACGAAGTAGGTTATAGCTGTCAGGTATTACGTATCGCAGAACAAATGTGCGGCGTAAGCTACAAGAAAATCCCAGCAGAATTGAATGCTTAAGATCATTTAACGATCTATAAAAGATTTTCACAAAAAGACCCAGTTTAGACTGGGTTTTTTTACAACCGTACAAAATATATGCTGACTATTTTTTGTAAATAAATGAGAATATGAATTAAGGAAAAAAAGAAAATAGTAAGGGATAGGAATTGTCGCAGTTTAAACGTTTGTTGGTCGTTTTTATATTCATCATTATTGCCAATTTATGTGGTGTGCTCATTGCAATATGGGTGTTTAAGCATTTTAATATTTATATTCCATTGAAGAATCAAGCAGTTGCTATTGACTTGCAAGAACCTCTACAAGTTAAGGTTAAAGTACAAGATGCTTTAAACGTTGATGTGAAAGGGCGGGTAAATGCCAGTATTCCAATTGATGAGCAATTGAATATTCCTTTAACGCAAACTTTAACTCCGCGTGTCTATTTCGATAATATGGTTCCTATTAGTACAACAATTCCTGTTAAAGAAGTATTAAAGGTTGAGCAAAATTTACCAATTGATACGAAGGTTCAGGTTAGAGTTTTGGGGCGTGATATTACACTGCCATTAAAAGGAACAATTCCATTAAAACTAGATGTTCCAATTGATATTAATGTTCCTCTTGAGCAAAAGGTCCATTTGAAATTTGATGCACCAGTGCGGACAGTATTAAAAGAAAATTTACATATCCCTCTAAAAGCAAGATTGGATACTAATATTCCAATTGAGGGTAATTTGAGTGTCCCTGTTAAAACAGCATTAAATGCTTCGGTCGATGTAAAAAATACATTGCCTGTGAAGATTGCAAATGGTGAGTTAAAAATTCCTCTGTCCAGTATGCGATTAAATCGGGTAGTAGGTTCAGAAACATTGCAGACGACAGCTGATCAATAGGGTGGATGGTAATGTTTCGTTCACTCAAGAGTATGCTCATCAGTTTTATTTTAATGATGATACTTGCCGCGGTTATGTTTTGGGTATACCTCAATATTCAAGCAAACTTAGTTGTTTCGGCTCATAATGCCGATATTAGTTTACCTGACTCTTTAGAAACAAAGATTCAAGTTGGTAATACATTGCAAGTTCAGTCTATTGGTAAACTTGATACAACCTTAGATATAAATCGCCAACTGACTCTACCGCTAAAAGGGAGATATTTAGCAGATATAGGTTTTGCTGTAGAAACACCTGTTACAGTAAGTGTTGACTACACAACAACTCTAAAAATTGATCAGGTTATGCCGCTTGAAACAACTACAGATCTAATTTATCAAAATAAGTTTTTACCTAAATTTCCACTTAAACTTGATATTCCCATAAAGTTAGATGTGCCTTTTCAGTTAAAGCGTAGTTATACCATTCCGATTAAAATTGTTTTTGATGGTCCTGTTTATTTTGAATTTGATGAGCCAGTAAATTTATCGGTTAAACATCAGTTTAAACCAAGTTTAGAGGTGAATGACCCTATGGAAATGGGGAATATCTCTTCATTTAATGCCATTATGTATAATTCGGTTCCAAAAACAAAAGCCAATCTTGATATGCAAATGACCTTACCTTTACGCAATGTTCATCCTTAAAAATTAAATAGGCATCCTGCATTTTATTTTGGATAAAGCCCATATTTGTGAATCTAAAATGCTTTTGATGACTTAAAGATAAAAACAGATCGTTATAAATGGGATTTGTCCCATTTTCTATTCGAGAATTTTATGAAAATATGGCAGAATAGGCGGTTTTAGAGTTTTTAGAGGATTGGCAGATGCGCTTTGTTGATGAAGCAGTCATTACCGTAGAGGCTGGCGACGGTGGCAATGGCGTAGCCAGTTTTCGCCGTGAAAAATTTGTCCCATTTGGTGGCCCAGATGGTGGTGATGGCGGACGTGGTGGAAGTATCTATATTCAAGCTGATGATGATACGAGTACGCTAGTCGATTACCGTTACACACGTAAGTTCCGTGCTGAGCGCGGAAAGAATGGTGCAGGCGCTAACTGTACCGGACGTGGTGGTGAAGATGTGGTTTTAAAAGTACCCGTGGGTACAACAATTGTTGATACAGATTCAGGCGATATTATTGGCGATTTGGTTGAAGACGGCCAAAGAATTCTGGTTGCAGGTGGTGGTGACGGTGGTTTGGGGAATACCCACTTTAAATCATCAACTAACCGTGCTCCGCGTAAATGTACGACTGGTATCAAAGGTGAGTTTCGTGAAATTCGCCTTGAATTAAAAGTATTGGCAGATGTTGGTTTGTTGGGCATGCCAAATGCTGGTAAATCAACATTTATTCGTGCTGTAAGTGCTGCAAAACCAAAAGTGGCAGATTATCCATTTACAACCATGGTTCCAAACCTAGGTGTAGTAGATGCTGACCGTCATCGTTCATTTGTAATGGCCGATATTCCTGGGTTGATTGAAGGTGCTGCTGAAGGCGCTGGTTTGGGAATTCGTTTCCTTAAACATTTGGCCCGTACGCGTATCCTTTTACACATTATTGATGTGCAACCAATTGATGGTTCAGATCCGGCGCATAATGCAAAAGCAATTATGAACGAGTTAGCTAAGTTTTCACCGACTTTGGCTAAACTACCGATTGTTTTAGTACTGAACAAACTTGATCAGATTGCTGAAGAAAGTCGTGAAGAGTGGTGTCAGCATATTCTAGATGAACTAGAGTGGACTGGACCTGTCTTTAAGACATCAGGCTTATTAAGTGAAGGAACGAAAGAGGTTGTGTATTACCTCATGGATCAGCTTGAACAACAACGTGAACGCGAAGTTGAAGATCCTGAATATGCAGCAGAAGTAAGAGCTTTCCGTGAACAACTAGAAGTTGAAACACGTGAACAAACCATTGCGGCAAAAGAAGCATATCGCGCTATGCGTCGAGCACAACGTCTTGAAGGCATGTTGGGCGATGATGATGATTTTGACGATGATGAAGACGACAATGATGTAGAAGTCATCTACGTTCGTGATTAGAAAACCGAGGAAAACATGATAGAAGTGGTCGATGGGCAACGTCAGCTCAGTGAGTGTAAACGAATCGTTGTTAAAATCGGATCATCTTTACTCACAGCCAATGGGCAAGGTTTAGATTTGGATGCTATTTCGCATTGGGCGAAACAAATTGCAGATCTACACAATGCCGGACACGAAATTATTTTAGTGTCTTCTGGAGCCGTGGCTGAAGGTATGGTTCGTATGAAGTTTGCGAGTCGACCCACCGATTTACCCAGTCTACAAGCCTGTGCTGCAATTGGGCAGATGGGTTTAATTCATACTTGGTCTAGTGTGCTTGAAGAACATGGCATTCGTACTGCTCAGGTTTTACTGACACATGATGATCTGGCGGACCGCCGTCGTTATTTAAACTCATGTGATGCTTTGCAAAATTTGATTGATTGGCATGTAATTCCAGTCATTAATGAAAATGATACGGTATCTACCGATGAGATCCGCTTTGGTGATAACGATACTTTAGCTGCGATGGTTGCAGGTCAGGTTCATGCAGAATTGCTGATCATTTTAACGGATCAGCAGGGTATGTTTGACTCAGATCCACGTCATAACCCTGATGCTAAACTACTCTCTACTGTTCGTGCCATGGACGATGTTTTATTTGAAATGGCTGGCGGTGGCGGTGTACTCGGCAGAGGTGGTATGGTGACTAAGGTCCGTGCCGCACGTTTAGCTGCTAAGTCGGGTTGTCCAACGCTCATTGCGAGTGGCGAAAGTGATAATGTCTTGTCACGTGCCATGGCAGGTGAAATGCTAGGTACGTTGTTTACTACAGATAAAGACCGTATGACTGCTCATCAACAATGGCTCGCTGCTCATTTACAAACAGCAGGCCGTCTTGTAATTGATGATGGTGCTGTTGAAGCGATTAAATTGAAACATCGCAGTTTACTCCCTGTTGGAGTTAAAACTGTTGAAGGACATTTTGATCGTGGCGATGTGGTTGAATGTGTCGATAAACAAGGTAAACGTATTGCAGTGGGGCGAGTGAATTTTAGTTCGCGATCTGCTGAAATTATTAAAGGCTTAGCTTCTGATAAGGTTTATCAAGTACTTGGTGAAGCTCGTTCACTTGAAATGATTCATCGTGATCATATGGCGATTTACTAGATTATTGTAAAATTAAAAAAGCTCGCTTTATGCGAGCTTTTTTTCTGGCGCTAAACGGGGTAGAACACGATCTTCACCCACCATATACGGATGTGTGGCGAGACTCAACATATCTAGGTCTTCTGAGCTATTACCATAAGCATAAATTTGATGGTAATGCTGTAGCTTATATTGTTGATGAATACGCAACTTCTTTTGTTCGCTACTACAATCTGGGGTGGAGTAGTAACCCGTCACCATGCCGTTTTTAATTTGTGTTTCGGTACAAATTAATTCGATATCGAGTAACTTGCAAAGTGGAGCAAGGTAGACATCAATTGAGGCAGAAACCAGTACCACCTGATCACCACGTAACTGGTGGTGTTGTAACTGTGCGAAAAGTTCAGGTGAAAGTGCAGAGACTAACTCTTGTGCATATTCTTCACCTAATCTTTGCAATTCAATTGCGGAGGTATCTTTGAACATGCTGCGAAATAACTTGGCGCGCATGGCATGGGCTGGATAAAAGTTAAGATAGTAGGCTTGAATCCATGGCAGGATTTTTAAGCTTTGTTTAACAATGTGGCGCTTAGACAAAGCATAAAAGATGAACCCTGTAAAACTGTCTTTGCTACACAAGGTTCCATCAAAATCGAACAGGGCGAGACTTTTTATAGTCTTATTCGTTTCGCTCGTTGCATACATGTTTCATATCGTCCGTTTACTCGGGTTGCAAACCAGTTGGTATTATAATCACGACTTAATTTTGGTCCAGAAATAACAACTTGCGGCATAACCGCATAGATAGGTTCTTTATCTGTCTTTGCTTTATAAAGTTTAGTCAGAGCAATATAGGTTTGTGTACTTTCAAACTTTTTCTCTTTTTCTAATTTAAGATCATCACGAATTTGTCTTGGTGTAACTAAAATATTATTTTTTGCAAATACAGTAATGAGTTCTTTTTCTGATTGGCTTTGAGTCGGACGTGGATCACCATCTTTTGTGTAAAGAAGTAGATCACCATCTAAACTTACTTCTGAGTCGGTCAGATCATTGAGCATACTTTGGAAAGCAGCATTACGGCTTGAATACATACCTGAGTTATAGTCTGCAAATCGATAAATAGCTTTATCATAATTTGCTGGATAAACCATTAAACGGTGGATGCCGTAATATAAACCGCCGTATTCTGTATATAAGTCATTACGAAGCTCAGCGATATTCATGCTGGAGCGTTTGTTGGCTTTCGCGTAGTTAATGTGTACTTGCATAGAACCCAAAGTGGTAATTGGGTTCATTTTTTCACCAATATCTTGTCCGACCAGTTTGGCTGCACCTGTTAGAGCGCTGACATGATAATGCTTCGCCATGAAATCGAAAATTTCTCTATAGAGTAAGTCTAGTTCACGTTCAGTTTTAACTTTACGCATCCGACTCATATAATTATCATCTGGTGAAGGTTGTGTTTTAAGAACTTCTTCGAAGTAACCAGCAACTGTCCCACCAATTTTTTGGCCCAGTTTTGCTTCAAATTTTTCTTGTAAGCGTGTATTTACTTCTTGAACTGCTTTCGTGCCTAGTCCAGGAACTGATGGGTCAGCTACAAAATTTGATTCCTGATCGACCACAGCAATAATACTGCATGCATTTGTTTTAGTTTTAGCTATATCTAGCTCTTGCATAATATCATCAATATCTTTTGCCCAAGACTCACGGTTATGTACACGCGATGGGATTAGACGTTTAATCTGTTGGCTTTCTAGTTCAGGCTCATCACTATTTGACCACCAAGCTTTATCACCACAAGCAGCTAAACTCATGCACACGGTGACCATACCGAATGATTTTAATAAAAAACGGGAAGACAACGGTTTGTTCATGGCGAGGAAAGCACCTGCATAAAAAGATGAGCCGATCAAGCGGATTGAAGTATACTATGTTGATCATCAATTGTATGAATATATATGTATATTGGTCCCTATCAACTGTCAAATAATTTAATCGTTGCTCCTATGGCTGGGGTCACTGACCGCCCATTTAGAACGCTCTGTAAGTATTTTGGTGCAGGCCATGCAGTCAGTGAAATGATGACTGCCGATAAGACTTTGCAGATGAGCAAGAAAAGCCTCTACCGTGCAAATTTTGATGGGGAACTTGCTCCAATCTCTGCACAAATTGCCGGTTCTGATCCTGAGCAGTTAGCTGAGGCTGCACGTCATCAAGTGGCGAATGGCGCTCAAATTGTTGATATCAATATGGGATGTCCTGCCAAAAAAGTATGTAATAAACTCGCAGGTTCAGCTTTATTACAAGATGAAGACTTGGTGGCAAGAATTCTTGATACGGTGGTCGCTGCTGTTGATGTTCCTGTTACATTGAAAACCCGATTGGGATTTTTAAATGGTCAAGAAAATATTTTAAGGGTAGCGAAAAGGGCAGAAGAGGCTGGTATTGCAGCGTTAGCTTTACATGGTCGTACCCGTGAAGACATGTATTTAAATACAGCGCGCTATGACCTGATAAAACATGTCAAAGAATTAATCAATATTCCACTTATTGCGAACGGTGATATCGATAGCCCTGAAAAAGCAAAATATGTGCTCGACTATACAGGGGCTGACGCGATTATGATTGGTCGTGCCGCACAAGGCCGTCCATGGATTTTTCGTGAAATTGCTCATTATTTAAAAACTGGAGAGCACTTAGCCGCACCTAATATTGAAGAAGTGAAGCAGGTGCTACTTGGACATTTATCAGAACTTTATCAATTTTATGGTGAATATTCTGGATGCCGTATTGCCCGAAAACACATTGCTTGGTACACAAAAGGATTACGTTCAAGTAATGAGTTCCGCCAAAATATGTATAAAGTTGAAAGTACAGCTGAGCAAGCATTAGTGGTCGAAAAATATTTTAATCAGTTATTGGCTGAAGGAAATTTGATGAGTGATGTACAAGTTGAGCAAGTCAATTTATTGCAGACCCATTAAATTAAAAAGCCAGTATGATGACTGGCTTTTTAAGATTTATTCATCTTCTAACATTTCTACGACTAACTGATTAACTAAATCGGCAGCATTTAATTCTCGTATTTGTGAGACATTGCTACCTGCCCAAAAAGCACCAAAGCCATAGTCTTTATGTTTACTTGCAATCGTATTTAATTGCTTGGCTAAATCATAGGTATATGGATATGCAGGTTGAGGCGGTCGATTCGGTAAATCAATTTGTGTGTGCCAATGGTTGAGCAGACCACGGGCTGGACGACCAGAAAGACTCGCACTGATTTGTGTTACTGGTTCATTAAATAAAGCTTTACGATATTCAGTAGATGCATTGGATGATGGGCATTGAACGAAAGCGGTTCCCAGTTGAACAGCTGTAGCACCTAAACTTAACATATGTCTTGCTTGTGCACCGTTCATAATACCACCAGCAGCTACTACAGGTGGTGCGCAATGTTTCACAATAAGGTGTACTAAATCGCTCGTTTTAATCGCTGCATCAAAAGTCTTATTAAAGATTCCTCTATGTCCACCAGCTTCAATACCTTGGGCAATAATAATATCAATGCCAGCTGCTTCAATAGTTTGTGCTTCAACCAAATTGGTAGCAGAAACCATTGTTAGAATTCCGGCATCTTTTAATGCCTGAATTTGATGTGGATGGGGAATACCAAAATGAAAACTGACAGCTTTAGGTTTGGTTTCTAATACAACCTTTAAAAAGTCATCATTATCAAGAAAACTTGGATAAATGCAGTCCAAATTTTGAGGAGGTTGCTCACCAAACTTCTCAAATTGTGGGCGTAAATATTCAATCCATTGTGCTGAAATTTGAGGATTAAGTTGCTCAGGTTGATGGCAGAAAAAATTAACCTGAAAAGAACTTTCTGTAAGTGTTTGGGTTTTTAAAATCTGCTCACGGGCACTTTGAGCCGTATTTGCTCCTAGGCCTAGTGCCCCTAGTCCACCTTGATTAGAAACTTCCGCGGCAAGTTCGGGAGTAGACACACCTGCCATGGGGGCAAGAAAAATTGGATGTTTAATTTCAAGTTGTTGTAACAGGGTCATTTTATTCACCTCATTTCTTTATGTTCACCATAACGTGGAATCTGAATCAAGAGCAAATAATATTGGCTATTTAGTTTTTAAATATTTGGGGAAGTCCTCTTTAAAAAATATGTTTTATAAAGGAGTAACATTAAACAATGAGCCAATCCAACTTGAAAAAGCCATTGCCAGAATCCCCCACAATGTAATACGTAAACTGCCTTTAAGTTTAGATGTGCCTGCAAAATAACTTGCAAGTGCACCTAAGATAGCTAAAGCAACAATTCCTGTAACGAGAACACTTTGCATAATTAAATGTTCAGGAGTGAATAAGATGGCGAGCATTGGAAAAAAAGCGCCAAAAGTAAATGATGCAGCGGATGAAAGAGCGGCTTGAATTGGATTTGCAGCTGTATTTTCATGAATACCAATTTCATCACGGGCATGCGCACCTAAAGCATCATGTGTTGTGAGCTGTATCGCAACCTCTTTTGCTAATTCACTAGAAAGCCCTCTAGCGATATAAATTTGAGTTAACTCATCTAATTCTTTCTGAGGATATTTTTTTAATTCTTTTTCTTCAATTGCTAAATCTGATTTTTCAATATCTTCTTGAGATTTAACGGAAATATATTCTCCAGCAGCCATTGAGGTTGCACCAGAAATTAAACCAGCAATACATGTAATTAACAGAGTATGAGAAGCAGCTCCACTTGCAGCCATTCCCATAATTAAGCTAGTCACAGAAATAATTCCATCATTGGCCCCTAATACGGAAGCCCTTAACCAGCCTGAACGGTGAATAGCATGATGTTCTACATGATGTGGAAAAGCCATAATTTTTCCTTATAAATTCTTTATATATGCTATGAAATTTTACAATTTATTGATTAAAAAATATGTCATTATTATAGGGAATTTAGGGATAAGACAGAATAGATCAATAACAAAAGAGGGAGACTAAATAATTCATTTTAAATACCCTTAACCTAACTTAACGATGTAAATTATTCTTTCTAATTATAATATTATTGGTGATTTCAAGAATTTGCCTTCCCTAATAATTCTAATTTACTGTAGAGGTGAAAATGAAAAATAGCAAAACAATAAATTCTATAACGCATTCAATATTAATTATGGGAGCAGTGATTTCTAGTGTAGGCGTACTAAGCATTAGCTCGGCTTTTGCACAAGATCAACTAAATGCTGAATATAAGCCTGGCAATATCATTTATGATAAATGGGATAGATTTTATAAGATCGAACAATCTCAACCAGCAGAAGCTGAGAAAATATTAATCGAGCTAAGCAAGCTGACACCAACAGATATTAAAGTCTGGAAAAGCCTAACTTATTTACAAATTCGGCTTGAAAAGAGAGAAGAGGCTTTACAAAGCTTAAAACAAGCAAGAAATTTGGCTCCTCAAGATGATACCTTAAAACTACAAGAAGCTTATTTGCTTAATCAGCAAAAAAAGAATCGCGAAGCATTAGTTTTATTTAAAGAGTTAACGTCATCTTCAGATCCTGCAATTGCTGATAAAGCCAATCAGGCAGTTAAAAATTTAAGTGGTGGAGAGGTCAAAACTTATTTCCGTGATGTTTATTTTGCACCTTCATATGAGTCACGTTACGACGATGTAATTTTTCCACTCAAAGCCCGTTATGGTAAGAACTTTGATAATGGCCGAGCACAAGTATATGGCTTTTTAAACCTAAACCGTGACACTCAATCTCAAGGCGGTGTACGACCAGAAATTATTGATGAAAACGCGGTAACTTTAGGGATAGGGGCTAATTATCAACCTTGGACTTCAATCCCTGTGCGTGCATATCTAGAAGTTGGTGGAAGTTACGATCTGATTGATCGAAATAGAGATAAATTTCGTGAAAGTGTTGTCGGTGGGGTCACTGGTTATCAAGAGTGGTATTCTCAAAATAATTGTAATCATTCACTTTGCTTTAATGATTACTTCACTGATTTATATGGCAATGCAGCGACTTATTCTAGAGAAGATTATAACGTTATTGGGGATTTGCGCTTACGTACAGGCTTAAATGTCTATAAAGGTGAGAATGGAACTGTGCAGGCTTATGTGAAATTGCATGGCTTAGCCGATAGTAAAGATGAATATTACAATAATTTATTTGAATATGGCCCTGGTATTTCGTGGCAGCCTTTTAATTATCAACCTATAAAATTACGTGTTGAACGACTCTACGGCAATTACTTTAAAGATGTACCAATAGATACAAAAGATCATTACAACAATACGCGAGTAGAACTCGTATTTTATAAGGATTTCTAAAATGAAGAAAATTTTTATATCTATTGTATTTGGAACCCGTCCTGAATTAATCAAACTTGCTCCTGTTATTTTATTGGCAAAACAGGATTCACGTTTTCAAGTTGAAGTCATTTTTACTGGACAACATGATGAATTGGTCAGGGATGCGATAGATTTCTTTGGGGTTGAAATTGACCACCGCCTTAAAATTATGAATGCTGGACAAAGTCTAAATCAATTATTAATACATGGTTTAAGTCAAATCGAACAAGTATATACCGATGGTCAAAAAAGAGATGCTATCGTTATTCAGGGTGATACAACGACTGTTTTAGCGGCAGGGTTAGTCGCGTTCTCAATGAAAGTTCCTGTTGCGCATGTCGAAGCAGGTTTGCGTTCTTATGATTTAGATCATCCTTTTCCAGAAGAAGGAAATCGTCAGTTAGTTTCTCGTATTACTAAATGGCATTTTGCTCCGACTGAACAATCAAAAAGAAATCTACTCAATGAACAAATTTCACCAGAGCTTATTACTGTTACAGGCAATACCGTTGTTGATGCTGTGTATTTAGGACGTAAATTAATTTCTGAAAAATCAGGTTTGAAAAATCAGCTAGAACCTTATGGAATTCAATTAAAGCAAGATGATAAAGTTGTGCTTATTACGGCCCACCGCCGTGAAAATTTTGGAGATGGAATTCAAAATATTTGTAATGCAGTTGAGCATTTAGCGAATGGACATCCTAATTTACATTTTATTTGGCCAGTCCATTTAAACCCTGCCGTACATGATGTTGTCCATAATAAGTTTAAAGATCATTCCCAAATTCATCTTGTTAAACCATTAGACTACCCAAGTCTATTGGCAGTCATAGACCGATCTACTTTTATTTTGACAGATTCGGGTGGCCTGCAAGAAGAGAGTCCATCATTTAATAAGCCAGTTTTGATCCTGCGAGACACCACAGAACGACCTGAAGTTGTTGAAGTGGGGGCAGGTGTTTTAGTCGGTACAAACCAACAAAAAATTATTGAAGAAGCTGAAAAGCTAATTAATAACCAACAGCATTATGAAAAAATGGCCCATGTAGAAAATCCATTTGGTGACGGACAAGCTGCTCAGCGTATTCTTGACCAAATTGCGCAATCTTATGAATTAGCATAATGATGAGTTAAAGATTTATTCTCACTTATGGAAGTGTTGTTGGTATCGCCATAAGTGAGGCGATACCACAAGCTAACAATATTGACGGACCAACGATTCATATAGTGAGGTCCATCAAAAATATAGACAGTTTTTCCTTCATATGCTTTTAATTGAGAAATAATTTCCCAAGGATATGCGGCTCTAAATTGCCCATTCTTTTTAACTCTAAAGGCTTCTAGTACTATAATTACTTTATCTTTCCCAAGCTTTTGTTCAAGTTGGTCTAAAATATGTTTGGCTTGCTGAGGAGATCGTACACCTACGCCAACTCCGTCTTGGAAGAAAACACCGTTATGTTCTGGTAGCCAGCTTTTAACCCATAAATCATAATGTTCAGGTTCGCGTTCACCACTATAAATACTCACCCAAACTGGTACTGGAAGTTTATTTAAAACCTGACCTAAAGCACTTACTCTTAACCAAGTAGGATCTGCTTCCACTGGAAAATAATAACCTTTAGGCACCGTTTTTTGCTCTTTTATAATTTCGGCAGATTTTTCACCTAACTCAGTTACATTTGCGCGAGCTTTGGGTTCATTATATTCGCCGGCTAAGCCCAATATTAGATTTTTAGCCCATGGCTCTTGTCTAATTTTCTCTAAACTAATTGCTTTTTCCCATTGAGGAAAGTTCGACTCTTTCCACCATGATTTAGACTCAACAACAGACCATTGGGGAACAAATGTATTAACGCCCAAGTAGTGCCAGTTTCCCTCTGGTGGGGTCGTGTTATTGTCGGGCTGCCAGAAAATTCCTTCAATGTGAGGGGCTTGTCCTTGATGCTTGAACAACCCCGCATAAGCTATAAAACTACATATAATTAAAATAATAAAAGCAGCTATTTTAATTGGTATCTGTTTTCTCATTATTTCGTCTTAACCAGTACCACAAGAAGATAATTATTATCATAATTGCAGAGATAATCACAACTAATAAGAAGAAAGATGATTGTTGGACTAAAGGTGCTTTTTGATTTCCGACAATGAGCTTTTGTAGAACATAAATATTTCCATTTTCTGAAACCAACATTTTGGTGACATTATTTGGAATTTTATGCTGTATTTTCCCCCATAAATGCATAAAGGTTTGTGCGCCACCTTCTGAATCGGTAATAACATCGAAACGGTTGTTGTCATAACTCACAATAAAACCATTAACAGCAGCAGGTGAATAAATAATATCTTGATGCATTAAGACTTGTTGCTGGTAGATGTCTTTATTCACTCGGACATTTATTGACTGTGGCGTGCTGGGGGTATAACGGACTAGATTTAAAGGCATGGGTGCTTGTGTTAAAAGCATCTTTTTTGCAACTTGACCTAGAACAATAGCAATATTTAATGCCCCAGATTGATCATCAATTGCAATCGTCGGGGTCGTTGCTAAAGTCATGGAAATTGCAGCTACTCCATTTTTGAGTTTATGGGGGAGTTTTACAGTAGATTTAGCTGTATCAATCCAGAGTGAACCATGGGCATTGGGTAGACATTGAGAGTTGGCAATTACGGAGTTTTCAAGTTTTAAGCTGAAATTTGTTGTATTTGAAATATTTTTAGCAAAAATATTAAATTGCCTATTTACTGGATCTGAAGCAAGATCAGCCGTTTTCATGCTTCCTGCTAGTCCACCATCAATCCATGCCGTAATATTTGAACCTTGTAATAGCCCACTTTGAATACGAAGAGCAATTTGCCCTTGTAAGATATCTGTTGGTTGCCACACCGCAGGGAAGTCAAGAAATAGATTCTTTTCAGCATGGTTTAATCTAAAATCTTCAATTCCTAAGTCTGAAAGTGTTTCAATTTTTTTAAATTGGGCCCATGTCGGGTTTGAAATAGTAGTGGGGAAAATTGCACTGCTAGTATTTAATTGTTGGACATACAATGGGTTAATTAGTCCATTTATGGCAGCAGTGAGTTCTTGTTGACTGTGATAGGTAATTGATAGGGTTGCTACTCCTTCATTTGGTTTTGCAATCTGTACTAAAGCTCCACCTTTAAGTGGAGTGGATGAATGAATAACTTCAATAATAAAATTCGTTTCAGGATTTAAGTTAGTTTGCCCAGAGTCAACCCACTCAATTGGAGTTACAGAACCCCATGAGCTTGCTAATCTAGCGAGCATGGAGGCTTCTATAATTTCTTTACGGTTATATTTTAAAATTCCAACAAAAGAGGTAGGTCGTCTAGCTTGCGGATTAAATAAAGCATCTGGTAAGTATTTTAGCTGATAGTCCTTTCGAATGGGTACAAAGTCGATTTGGGAATTATTGAAGTAGGTTAAGTGATCAATATCTTCAGAACAGAAAGATTCCTTTGTTCTGTTAAGTGTTGATGGTTTAGCATATTGTTGAATAATAAAATCTAATCGATGAAAACCGCTTTGACTTTTAGGAATATCAAACTTTAATTGGCCATCACCATTTAAGGTAGTGTTATAGATGAGTTTGTCATCATATTTAACCAATAAAGTTGTATCATTTTCAGTAGAGTAGTTACTTGAAAATTGAATATTTTCCCATTCTGCACCTTTCCCAATATAGAAGAAATGAGGCTCGACCGTATATTTGGTGGAGGTACTAATATCGTCTAGTTCCCAAGTATATGCATGAGCAGACATGGCTAACATTAGACTGGTGCTGGCAAGGAGCACTTGTACCGTTTGGTAAAGGTCAAAAGTCTTTTTCATTTGTTTTTCTCCTTGCTACGTTCCGTTTTGTACCATTGAAGGGAGTTACCCTGTATTTTATTTTTAAGCATGTCATATGCGGCTTTAAATACAATAAATAGAAAAATTTGTGAGTAACTTACATAAGACAAAACAGAGTAAAAATAGAGTTCTGCTTTAACTTTTTCTAAAGAAAGGGTAAACCACATTTGTGCTACATATAAGCAAAATGAAAGACCCCACAAAGTGGTAAATGGCCCCGGAACTGAAATACCTGCAATACCAAGTAAGCCCAAAGTTAAGGTGATATGGCTCCAGAATAACGCGGGTACGAAAAGTACGTAGCACATAATGTTATTCAGAATTTCAATTCCGATGGGAAAAGGTGTTCTTAACGCTACAGGTAGATATTTACGGGTCACATAAAAATTACCTTGAGTCCAACGTGAGCGTTGTTTAACAAATACGCTTAAAGAGGGTGGATCTTGTTGCCAGCCAATTGCATAGGGTACCCATTTAATTCGTTTCTGGCCGATAAAAATCCGGAAGCTCATTTCAGTGTCATCAACCAATGACTTCTCATCAAAACCGCCCAAGGTTTCTAACGCATCACGCCAAATAACATAGTTAGTACCCATGAGCGTGGATAGTTGGAAACGTTGCCAACGTCCGCCTTGAAAAATCCATTGGAAAAAGATGAACTCAATGGCAATAAAGCGAGTCAAAATACTATCTTGCCAATTACGGGTTCTTACTTTGCCATTTACAGCCACTAATTTTTTATCGGCAATGAGGGTCTGAGCTAATAACCGTACGCAATTGGGTTCGGGTGTACTGTCCGCATCATAGACAACAATGAGTTCACCTTTGGCATGGGGTAGGCCATTATTAAGTGTTCTAGATTTACCTTTGCCTCCCATTCCTTTCGGAACATTTACAATTTTTATGCAAGGATAAATCTGCGCTAGATTTTCGGCAATTTCTAGGGTGTTATCTTTAGAGCCGTCATTAATGAGCAAAACTTCATATGCTTCGGCTGGATAATCCTGTTGAGCGATGGCATGTAAAGTATCTTCAATCACTACGCCTTCATTATAGGCAGGAATCAGAACACTCAAAACGGGCCATCTATCTGGCACAGGCAGGTTCTGCAACTCTTTTTCTGCTGTTTTTGAATATTTCCAAGCCTGATAACTTAACCATGCCCAAAATGCTTGAGGAATCCAGATGCCTAAGAAACCGAATAGGAAGAGAATATCAATGGGAGCCATTTGATTTAACCCTCCTAATAATAGACGAGATCAGCAATAACAATAAAATCACCCCGATCACCAAGGAGATCCATGAAATATAGCTGCCGAAGGTGCCAAGAAGGTCTGGATAGGTAGTGGTTAAAATAAGATCAAGTGGAACTACGACTGTGCTTAAACCAATAAAAATATACCCAAGGAAACTAGTGTTTATATGTTCAGGAGTGCTTATGTATTTAATATTATTAAATTTCCATGAAATTCCGAGTTGAGGATATCGAATATTTGTGGTCGGTAGATCTGAAGGAGGGTTAATGATAATTTCATAACCCGAAACATGACCATTAAAACTTTTAGCTGAATAGAATAAATGCTGCTTTTGTCTAATTTCTCTAGAAGGCAGAGGGAGTTCTTGTGAATTAAACTGAACAATATAGCTGCCAGCAGTTTGTGAAATTAAGTTTTCATCCCAGCCTGTTGAAACAAAAGCAGCCATAGGCCGTAAACCAATTGCAGTCGAAAATGTAGCTTTGGCGGCAAAATATTGAGGTTGTTCTGATTTAAAAATTGCAATGGGAATAGCACCTTGGCTCACTGCTTCTTTTAATAAGAAATAGTGAGAAAAGCTAAAAACCTCATCTGGTAATATGATGCCTGGCTTTATTCCTTTTTGAATAAGACCTTGAAAACTATCCGAACTGATTTGGTCAATTGTAAAAATAGGCCACCACGTATCCTGTGATGGGAAAAACATAGAAAGGTCATTAATATTCTGAATTTCGGTTTTTGTTTGTTCAGCTTTAACTTCACAGTGATAATATTGACGATAAAACTGCTGTAAAGTGCCATCTGGATATTGACTAGAGGCGATAATAATTCCACAAATATTAAGAAGATTAGTCATTAAGTAATCTCCTCTTCAGGTGGAATTTGAATAATTTGATATTCCACTTCAAGCCGCAACGTCATAATTTCTTTTAGCTTTTTTATAAAATCTGGTTCTTCAACCGTTTTTTGCTTACGAATTACAATACTGTATATATTCTCCAGATCATCGTCGGCAAATTGAAAAATAATTTCTTGTGGTTGATGTTGACTCAAAATTTTAATCATTTCATTTTGAGTGGTTTTCCATACATCATCGCCTAACATTTCTTTAATTAAGCTTCGGTTTAGAATCTTGATTTTAAAGACTTCATAGTCTTTTAAATGGTGATGATCAAGAAGTTTAAAAAAACTACGTTGAAAATATTTGAGGGCGCTAAGCGGGAAAATATCACGGCGATAATTTCGATCATAACTTTGAATGTCACGGTATTTTTGAACATTAATTTCAATATTGTGGCGTACAGCACTAAGAAAAAGAGGAATCAGAGGAATAATAAAAAGTAAAAGGAGCTGACGTTCAATATGTGTTTGTGCTCCTAGGTCGAGTAGGAAATATACTGCCACGCCTACGAAAGCGATTAAACCAACAATTAAAGATGCACCGACTTCTAAAAAAGCACCAGAAATTAAAAGAATAAGAATAAAAATCCAGCTTCCTCTAAAGCTTACAGGCAACCACTCATATGCCACCATTCCCATAAAGAGGTGAGCTGCGATAATCCATAAGACGAGTGTTCTTCCTGGGTTCTTTTGTTGCATGCGAGCTCTGGCTACCTTTTTTGTAATGTTAATTTTTATACTTTTATAATGAACTGTGATTGTGATGCTTTTTGAATTTATTGTTGTGTTTATCCTTTTATAAATCCCTTTAGTATTATTTTTAGAGTAAAGTCACACTATAGTCAAATTTCTCGTTTTTTTTTAATTAAAAGTAAACATAAAAGACTGAATGGACGTCTAAATACTCTTAAATGTTTCAATTGCCTTTGTTCGGGTTTCCTTTAAATCAACAATTGGTTTTGGATAATTTAATTGAAGATTAGCTTTAGTTGAGTAGGGTTCATGAATCATTTTATTGTCTAGATGAGCTAATTCCTCCACCCATTGACGAATATAGTCTCCGTTTGGATCAAATTTCTTAGATTGAGCAATAGGGTTAAAAATTCTAAAGTAAGGTACAGCATCAGTTCCAGTGGAAGCGCACCATTGCCAGCCACCATTATTGGCTGCTAAATCGCCATCGATTAAGTGCTCCATAAACCATTTTTCACCTATACGCCAGTCGATGAGTAGGTTTTTACACAAAAACATAGCAGTAATCATGCGCACTCGATTATGCATCCATCCTGTTTTTTGTAGCTGGCGCATGCCTGCATCAATAATCGGTATACCAGTTTGACCAGTTTGCCAAGCTACCAAATGCTCTTGATTATTTTCCCACTTAATATTTTGAGTATTTTGCTTAAACGGGAAGTGTTTAGAGACATGTGGAAAATCAAATAAAATATGTTGATAAAATTCGCGCCAAAGCAATTCATCTAACCATGTTTGCTGGCCTTCGTCTGCCAGATGAAAGTTGCCATGTTCAGCACGAAAGAGAGCCTGTAAACATTGTCGAATAGATAAAATTCCAAGATTTAAATATGGAGAAAGTTGGCTAGTGCCTTTTACATTTGGAAAGTCACGTTCTAATTTATAATGAGATAAATGATCTTCAATAAATAAATCGAGCTGTTCCAGAGCAAAATCTTCTCCGGTCGGCCATAAGTCTTGTCGCTCTTTAGAAATTGATGAGTCAAAAAAAGCTTCAATTTCTTCTAAATCTAAACTTTTTATATTTGAAAAAGACTGCGGATAGGCATTTTGTTTCTCAGGAACTGGATAGCACTGAGGCAAACCACTTATATCTAGTTTCGAATAACAGGCTTTTTTGAATGCACTGAAAACTTGATACGGTTGCTGCGACTGATTACGAATGGAACATAAAGGGAAAATTGTACGGTCATGAAATAAAAAAAGTTCTTTATTCTGCTGATTTAAAGCTTGTTGTACAGTTTTATCTCTTTTCAACTCATTCACGCCTACTTCTATATTCGAGTAAACATTTTCGATATGGAGTTGATGTGTGAGTTCACAAATATAATCTGCAATATCTTTCCAGTGGGGAATGACTTGAATGATAAGTGGAATATTAAGCTGTTCTAATTCTTTTTTTAATTGTTGAAGCTGAAGTAAATAGAAATTAATTTTTATAGGTGCATCGTGATGTATTTTCCATTGCTCAGGCGACAATATAATTAACCCAATCGAAGGTCCTTGTTGGCAGGCATGCCATAACGCAGCATGATCCCGAACTCTCAAATCCTGACGAAACCAAATAAGCTGATTTACGTTTGACATGAAAGATACCCTTATAAAGTTGAGTGAGTTAGAGGTTTGTTATTCAGATAGTATATAAAAATAAATACATAAAAAAAGCAAAGCCGAAGCTTTGCTCTTATCATCTTTACAGATGAATTAGTGGTGATGACCACCAGCACCGTGTACGTGACCGTGATCTAATTCTTCTTCAGAAGCTTCACGGATTTCTACGATTTCAACTTCAAAAGTTAAATCTTGACCAGCAAGTGGGAAGTTTGCATCAACAACAATGTTGTCACCTTCAACTGCTTTAACAGTAACGATCTGTACGCCGTCGTCTGTTTGAGCTTGGAATTGCATACCAGGTTGAATGTTCTCAACACCTTGGAACATTTGAGCTGGAACTTCTTGAACTAGGTCTGGGTTGTATTCGCCATAACCTTCAGCTGCTGGTACGTTAACAGTAAATTTTTCACCAACAGTTTTACCTGTTAATGCATTTTCTAAACCAGGAATGATATTGCCTGCACCGTGCAAATAGGCAAGTGGTTCACCTTGAGATTGATCAAGTGTTTCACCCTCAGCGTTTGTTAATTTGTAGTGGAATGAAACCACGTGGTTATTTGCAATAGCAGTCATGTTTTTGATCCATTCAATCAATTAAAGCGTACATCATAAAGTGAAAAATAAATTTTGTAGACTACAAAATTTGAATCTTTAACACTTTTATATAATGCGTTTTTATCTAAATAGGGATGAACTTAAAAAATTCAACTCAATATAGTTTAATTTTTGGACGTACACGTCTTGTAAGTAAATCTTTCATTGTGAGTAGTCCAGCCTGAGTGTATCCATGAATTGTTGCTTGGTGTAAACGATACAAAGATACATACATGGTTTTGGCAATATAGCCTTGCACACTTACATCGCCAAGTAATTCTCCAACGGCTTTATTACGGCTTAAAGACACGAGTGAACCTTTGTCGTTAAATCTAAACATAGGTTGTGAACGATTGTTTAATCGAGCTGCCATAGCATCGACTAAAAAGCTCGCTTGTTGGCTCGCAACCTGAGCACGTGGCCCAAGAGGAGGATGTCTTGCATCAAGTTGGCAATGTGCACAATCACCAAATGCAAATACATTTGGGTCTGAATAGGTTTGTAATGTTGCGTAGACCATGAGGCGGTTAATATTGTCGCGTTCAAAATCGTTAAAGTTTTCTAAAACCTTGGGTGCTTTTACACCTGCTGCCCAGACGGTAATATCACTATTTAACTGGCTACCATTACTGAAATAGATGCAATGCTCATCAATTTTTTCAACGCGATGTTTGGTTAAAACTTCAATGCCCATTTTTTCGAGCTGTTTTGCACTATGCTCAGCTGTTTTTTCGCTGAGGGCAGGTAAAATACGTTCGGATGCCTCAATAAGCGTAATTTTGACTTGGTTTGGATGAATCTTTTTTAAACCATATCGATAAAAGTTTTTAGTTGTTTCAATGAGTTCGGCAGCAAGTTCTACACCTGTTGCACCAGCACCCACAATCCCAATATTTAAAGTACACTGATTTGGCTGGTTTTGAGCTTCAATATATAGATGTAATAAATCTTGCTGAAAAATATCGGCTTGTTTTCTGCTGTCGAGGAAATGGCAGTTTTCACGCACGCCTGCTGTATTAAAGTCATTTGACACCGAACCAAGCGCTAAAATAAGCGTGTCATAACTCAATTGCTGCACATCGGTGTTCTGCTCTTTAGAGACTTGAGGAGGAATTAACTCAATTATTTTTTGATCTTTGTTAACCCCAACTAATGTTCCAAGCACAAATTCATAGTGATGTTTTTCTGCATGGGCAAAATAGTTAGTTTGTTCTTCGTGTGGATTTAAAGATCCAGCAGCAATTTCATGAAGCAAAGGTTTCCAGATATGCGTCAGGTTTTGGTCAATTAACGTAATCTTCGCTTTATGAGTTTTCCCAAAAGTTTCACCGAGTTGTGTCGCAAGCTCTAAGCCTCCAGCACCACCACCAACAATTACAATATGATGTAAATTTTGGGTCATTTTTATCACCTAATTATTTTTCTGTAAAAAAAAGATGGCTGAATTATGCCATCTTTTTTTTATAAAATTTATTGTGCATCTGTGCACAATTTGATGTTTTTAGTGCGAATCTAGTGGATAGAGTTTTGCAGCACTGTGTTCACTTGATGAAAAAATAGAGAAGAGACTAGAAAACCACATCATGATTTTTTGGAAAATATTGGCTTCTTCAATATGCACGTTATCTTCAATTTGAAGACTACGGATAAGTTGATTGTTTTGGTAAATAGATACTGTTGCCAAACTCATGACTTTCATTAATGGCGCAGTGAGTTGTTTTTCATTTAATTCAATATTTACGTGTGTTTGAGTCGTTTCGAGTGGAGCAATAACTTTGGGTTGCAAATTATTATCAAGTACCTGAACGCGCTGAGTCACATTATCAAAATTATTTAAGTCAATCGGTGCTGGGTCCGCATATAAAGAAGTAGTCACAATCGTGGGTTGCTTTGTTGCGACCTTAAACATTTTTAAAGTTGACTTCACAACAGGCAGCTCGGCAATTAATTTCTGCTCAGGAATAATGACTTCATCGCGTGTATAGGTATAAGCAAGATTCATTAATTTATCTGCAATTTCAGCGCGTTTTACTGCACTCGGGGTACCTAAAACAATAACCAATAAACGTCTTTGAGCTAAGTCAGATGAAAATGAAGGGCGAGACGCCGTTAATGCCAAATTATAACCAGCTGCTTTCGTATAACCAGTTTTTAAACCATCAACAGATGGTTCATATTTCAAAGCAAGGTTAGTCGCATGATGAAAACGTTGGTTGTAACTAAAGCTTGGCATTTTTGAATAATGCAAATATTCAGGTGTTTGTTTAACGACAGCCTGACCTAATAAGCTTAAATCATGAGCGGTGGTGTAATGATCAGACATGGTAATACCAGCAGGATTACTAAAATGCGTATGTTTCATACCCAAAGCCTGAGCTTCCTGATTCATGCGTTGTACAAAATGAGGAACATCACCCGAAATTTTTTCAGCTAAAGTCACGGCTGCATCATTAGCAGACATCACAATTAAACCTGCCAATAACTGATCAACTGAAATTTGTTCACCAGCTTTAAGATACATTTGTGATTCATCCCATTGCACTACACCAACCACTGGTGTTGCAGTAATGATTTCTTCTTTTTTCAGCTTTCCAGCTTTAATCTCTTTTAAGGCAATATAAGCAACCATCATTTTGGTTAAAGATGCTGGTGCGCGTTGCACATGGCTATTATGCTCGGCAATAATTTGACCCGATTGAGTATCCACAATAGTCCATGCAGCGGCTTCAACACTTTCAGGTGCAATATTGAGTAGCGAAGCATTCGCTAGCGTGGTGCAGAAAATACTGAATAGGGTAAAAAGAGATAGAAAAAATTTCACGGATAACCTTAACGTTTACTGGTAAATACTGAACACAGATGCACAGCATGCTATGCCTTTTTTTTATAGAAGGCTAGTGTGAATTGTTGCCAAAAAATACATCTACGCAAGACGATACAAAAAAGTGATAATCTAATGTGAAACCGTTCTTATTTTAAATTGAAAAATTTATGTTGCATTATCAAATTGAATTCGATGATTACAAACAGCACCTTGTTCACGTAACAATTCGTTTTTTAGCCAATCCGAATCAGGAACTTTGGCTGCCAACGTGGATTCCGGGTAGTTATCTAATTCGAGAGTTCTCAAAACATATTGAATCCGTTAAAGCTTACGATGAAGCTGGACGTATGTTGGATATTAAAAAAACCAGCAAAAATCGTTGGCGTTTATTTAATACAGATCATGAATTAATGACGATTGAATATGATGTCTACGCATATGATTTGTCTGTACGTGGCGCATATGTAGACCAGACTCGTCTATATATTAATCCAGCGTGTGTATGTTTAGGTTTGGAAGGACAAGAACAATCTGCTTGCGAGTTGGAAATTTTCTTGCCAGATGAATTAAAGCATTTTCAGTTGGCGACAGGTTTAAATTCTAAGAGTTTAGTTAAAGGTCGTTTCACTTTAAAAGCTGATCATTATGATCAACTCATTGATAGTCCGTTCGAACTGGCTGATCAAACGCGCTTTAACTTCGAAACACATGGCATTGAACATGAGTTTGTAATTTCTGGTTCGCACAATACCAATCTTGATCGCTTAAAAGCCGATATTGAAAAGATTTGTGCGACTGAAATAAATATGTTCGGTTCAGCGCCATTTAAAAACTATACCTTTATGACTATGGCAACAGGGAATAGTTATGGTGGATTAGAACATTGCAATAGCACAAGCCTTATTACACCACGCGACGATTTGCCAAAATTAAATGAACCAACTGAACCTTCTAAAGACTATCAACGCTTTTTAGGATTATGTAGTCATGAATATTTTCATTCATGGTTAGTAAAGTTTATCCGCCCAGAAAACTTTGCAAATTATAATTTACACCAAGAAGGCTACACTTCTTTATTGTGGATATTTGAAGGCTTTACTTCATATTATGATGACTTGATTTTATTGCGCAGCGGTGTGATTTCTCAGAAATCTTATCTTGATTTACTCAAAGCACAAATTGATCGCTATTTGCAAAATCCAGGTCGTCTTATCCAGTCTGTTTCTGAATCAAGTTTTGATGCTTGGATTAAATTTTATCGTCAAGATGAAAACTCAAATAATGCGGGTACCAGTTACTACAACAAGGGTTCATTGGTTGCGCTTTGTCTAGATTTAGGTTTACGTTTACGTGGTTCTAGCCTTGATGCTTTAATGCGCCGTTTATATGAAAATACTCAAAATGGTCTTCAAGTAAATGAGCGAACCATTTTTGACTTATGTAAAGAGCTGACTGGCGATAGCTGGATTGAACAAATCAATCACTTGATTAATACAACCGACGAATTGCCACTTGATCAGTTACTGCCAGAGTTTGGCTTAAGCTACAGAGTTAAAACTGACAAATCTTTACCTTTGGGCTTGAAACTTGTCGATAAGCCAGAAGGTGTGCTTGTGCAAAGTGCTCGCCGTGAGGGCGCTGGAGCAAAAGCAGGTATTTCTGCTCTTGATGTGATTATTGCAATTGATGGTTTAAAAGCGTCCACTAAGCTTATCGAGAAGTATGCAAAACAGGGTGGCCCTTATACCGTATTTGCTTTCCGTCGTGATGAGTTAATATCTTTTGAAGTCGATTGTGCTACATCTGATTTAACCGAAGTTGAACTTGTCGTTGAAGATCAAGCTAAAACTGAAAAATGGTTAAAAGCTTAGATTAAAGCTAAATAGTTTATAAAAAACCGATGTTTTGCACATCGGTTTTTACTTTTAAGTACGTTCAAATGGTGAAATCCGTTTTACCTTTGAGTTTATTTTGAATGAAAAGTATAATAATTGTCAGAACACTGAAAGATATCTCATGTAATTTAATGATGTTTAATGCCTGAAAAGTGATCGGAATGTGTATATTACAATGACTTAGATATCAGAAAATTATCTATATATTTGAATTATGTATTATTTCGCCACGAAATGTCGTTATCACTGGATATTTCGTTGACTGAAAGGCAATGAGAGTCGATACTCTCAGGGTTTTATTTAAGTATATCGGTTCGTAGGCACTGGGCCAAAAGCTCGGTCCTCAACACTCAATCAAACGGAAGGGGCTATATATGGCTGGTGAAAAGTCAACTATTATTTACACACTGACTGACGAGGCGCCACTATTGGCGACCTATTCGCTACTGCCGATCATTGAGACCTTTACTAAGCCAGCTGGCATCGAGATTATTAAAAGTGACATCTCTGTAGCTGCACGTGTGCTCGCAGAATTCGCTGAATACCTAAGTGAAGAGCAAAAGGTAACTGACAACCTTGCAGAGCTAGGTCGTCTTACACAAGATCCAGATACTAATATTATCAAACTCCCGAATATCAGTGCGTCTGTTGCGCAATTAACTGCATGTATCAAAGAGCTCCAATCAAAAGGTTATGCAATTCCTGATTATCCGGAAAATCCTGCAAACGAAGAAGAAAAATCAATCAAAGCTCGTTATGGTAAGTGCCTTGGTTCAGCAGTAAATCCTGTCCTTCGTGAAGGTAACTCTGACCGTCGTGCTCCAGCAGCAGTTAAAAATTACGCAAAAAAACACCCTCATTCAATGAGCGAGTGGAAACAGTGGTCACAAACTCATGTTTCACATATGGAAGAAGGTGACTTCTACCATGGCGAAAAATCAATGACACTTGATCGCGCACGTAATGTGAAAATGGAACTTATCACGAACAGTGGTAAGAGCATTGTTCTTAAGCCAAAAGTTGCGCTACAAGACGGCGAAATCATTGATTCAATGTTCATGAGCAAGAAAGCACTTTGTGATTTCTATGAAAAAGAACTTGATGATTGTAAAGAAGCGGGGATTTTGTTCTCTTTACACGTAAAAGCGACAATGATGAAAGTTTCACACCCGATCGTTTTTGGTCACTGTGTGAAAATCTATTACAAAGAAGCTTTCGAAAAACACGGTAAGTTATTTGACGAATTAGGTATTAACGTCAATAACGGTATGGCTGGGTTATACGAGAAAATCGAAACTCTTCCAACGTCATTACGTGAAGAAATCATTGAAGATTTACATGCTTGTCAAGAACACCGTCCTGCACTTGCTATGGTTGACTCAGCAAAAGGTATCACAAACTTCCACTCACCAAACGACATCATCGTTGATGCTTCAATGCCAGCTATGATCCGTGCGGGTGGTAAAATGTGGGGTGCTGATGGTAAGCAATATGATGCTAAAGCTGTTATGCCAGAATCAACATTTGCCCGTATTTACCAAGAAATGATCAATTTCTGTAAATGGCATGGTAATTTTGACCCAAAAACTATGGGTACAGTACCTAACGTTGGCTTGATGGCACAAAAAGCTGAAGAATACGGTTCTCACGATAAAACTTTTGAAATTCCAGAAGCTGGTATTGCAAATATTACCGACCTTGAAACTGGTGAAGTTTTATTAACTCAAAACGTTGAGGAAGGTGATATCTGGCGTATGTGTCAGGTTAAAGATGCACCGATTCGTGATTGGGTTAAACTTGCTGTGACTCGTGCACGTAACTCAGGCATGCCTGCGATTTTCTGGCTTGACCCGTACCGTCCACACGAAAATGAATTGATCAAGAAAGTACAAACGTATTTAAAAGATTATGACACGACTGGCCTTGATATTGAGATCATGTCGCAAGTTCGTGCAATGCGTTACACACTTGAACGTGTAGTACGTGGTCTAGATACTATTTCTGTGACTGGTAACATCTTACGTGACTACTTAACAGACTTGTTCCCAATTATGGAACTTGGTACTTCTGCGAAAATGTTGTCTATCGTTCCGCTTATGGCGGGTGGTGGTATGTACGAGACTGGTGCGGGTGGTTCAGCGCCGAAACACGTACAACAACTTGTTGAAGAAAACCATTTACGCTGGGATTCGCTTGGTGAGTTCCTTGCCCTAGCTGCTTCTTTGGAAGAGATGGGTATTAAAGAAAATAATGCTCGTGCTAAGTTACTTGCTAAGACTCTTGATGAAGCGACTGACAAATTGCTTGATAATGGTAAGTCTCCATCACGCCGTACCGGTGAGATTGACAACCGTGGTAGCCATTTCTACTTGTCACTTTACTGGGCTGAAGCACTTGCTGCACAGAACGAAGATGCTGAGTTAAAAGCTAAATTTGCTTCACTTGCAAAAACTTTAGCTCAAGACGAACCGAAGATTGTTGCTGAACTTGCTCAAGTACAAGGTAAACCAGCTGACATCGGTGGTTACTATGCAATTGATAAAGCAAAAGTAGATGCTGTAATGCGTCCAAGTGCTACATTCAATGCAGTTCTTGCAACTGTTAATGCTTAATTACTAATTCGTTAGTAAATAGCTTAAGGGCCGGTGCATATGCACCGGCTTTTTTATTTTTAGAAAAATAAAAGTCATTAAAAAAGCCCACCTAGGTGAGCTTTGAAAGCTTACATCTTATCGATCATTGCGGCCACGACCACGGGGTGCTTTAGCATTTGGACGAGTTGTACCATTGGTCTTGCGACGTGGTTTTTCACCGTCATCCATCTGCCAAATGCGTTTTGTACCAGACTTCTTCGTAGAACCGTCTTTATTTTTACGAACCATTGGCTTGCCGCCAGTGCCGCCTGGTTTTTTCACATATGAACGTGAACGATAAGGTTCTTCAGCAGGCACATCTTTAAAATCAGGGTAAAGCAAAGGCTCAATTTCTTTAACATCCCCAGGTTTTAAGCCGAGTTGAACTAAATCAATTGAACCAATTTTGGTACGAATTAAACGTAAAGTTGGAAAACCTACCGCAGAAGTCATACGACGTACTTGACGGTTACGGCCTTCACAAATTGAAATTTCGATCCAAGATGTTGGAATATTTGCACGAAAACGTACAGGTGGGTTACGTTCCCATAACCATTCTGGCTCGCTTACCTTAATGGCGGTGGCAGGAAGCGTTATACCATCATTAAGTTCTACACCTTTACGAAGCTGCTCAAGCGCTTCTTCAGTTACATCGCCATCAACTTGAACTAAATACGTTTTGTATTTTTTATTCGCAGGGTTAGTAATGAACTGATTCAAACCACCATGATCAGTTAAAAAAACTAAACCCTCAGAGTCCATATCAAGACGGCCTGCCAAACGCAAAGTCGGGTCATCAACAAAGTCAGAGACGGTCATATGCGCTTCGTCTTTACGAAACTGGGAGAGAACGTCATATGGTTTGTTGAGAATGACAATTTTCATAAAAAATGACTTCTTCTTTCAAATAACTAGAGAAAACATTGAGGTTTATTTAAGTGAGAAATCTGATTATTTCTCATATAAATCCCAAAAATGATTAATTTCAATTAAGCTATTATGCGTTAAGAAGAGTTGAAAGTATTGTGTATCGATAATTATTTTTAGTTAATTAAGTATTATAAAAGGGAGAATTCACACAATGGGTTATCAGAAGATTGTGGTTCCTGCAGATGGTGACAAAATTAAGGTAAATGCAGACCTGTCACTGAATGTACCAAATCATCCAATTATTCCTTTTATTGAGGGTGATGGTATTGGTGTGGATATTACACCAACCATGAAAGCAGTCGTAGATGCTGCTATTTTAAAAGCTTACGGTGGCAAACGCTCAATCGAATGGATGGAAGTGTATTGCGGCGAAAAAGCCAATAAAATTTATGGCAGCTATATGCCGGAAGAAACTTTTGAAGCACTTCGTGAGTTTGTTGTCTCAATTAAAGGTCCTTTAACGACACCAGTCGGTGGTGGCATTCGTTCACTCAACGTTGCCTTACGCCAAGAATTGGATTTATATGTTTGCGTACGTCCAGTGCGTTGGTTTGAAGGTGTTCCTTCACCTGTTCAACACCCAGAATTAACCGACATGGTCATTTTCCGTGAAAATTCGGAAGATATTTATGCGGGCATTGAATGGAAAGCCGATTCTGAAGAAGCTAAAAAAGTCATTAGATTCCTTCAAGAAGAAATGGGTGTGACAAAGATCCGTTTTCCAGAAGGCTGTGGTATCGGAATTAAACCTGTATCGAAAGAAGGTTCACAGCGTTTAGTACGCAAAGCCATTCAGTTTGCAATTGAAAATGATAAGCCTTCGGTGACCCTTGTTCATAAGGGTAATATCATGAAATATACCGAAGGGGCGTTCAAAGAGTGGGGCTATGAGCTCGCTCTCGATCGTTTCGGTGGGGAACTCATTGATGGTGGTCCATGGGTTAAAATTCAGAACCCTAGGACTGGTAAAGACATCATCATTAAAGATGTGATTGCGGATGCATTCTTACAGCAAATTTTAATGCGTCCCGCTGATTACTCTGTTATTGCAACCCTTAATTTAAATGGTGATTATATCTCTGATGCTTTGGCAGCGGAAGTAGGTGGCATTGGTATTGCACCAGGTGCGAATATTGGCGGGGCAATTGCAGTTTATGAAGCTACTCATGGCACTGCGCCTAAGTATGCAGGTCAAGATAAAGTAAACCCCGGTTCAATCATTCTTTCTGCTGAAATGATGCTACGTGATATGGGCTGGACAGAAGCTGCTGATCTGATCATTAAAGGAATTTCAGGAGCGATTGCCGCTAAAACCGTAACTTACGATTTTGAGCGTTTAATGCCAGATGCAACCTTGTTACGTTGCTCTGAATTTGGTGACGCGATTATAAAACATATGGGAGAGTAATCTTCTATTAAAAAAGCCCTCGGTTGAGGGCTTTTTTTATTGCAAAAATTCAGGGTATTTAGTGGTCTTCGTGATGCCGACTTTCTTTTGATAACTCTGGTCTAAAGCCTGAATAATAAGAACAAAGGCAATTAAAAATAGCGGCAAGAACAGAGATTTCATAATTCGGTTTCTCCGAGAGTTGAGATGTAAGTAGGCCGTACAGGAAATAAAAGGCAAACTGCAAAGAGTAGAACGATTCCACCCAAAAGGAAGAGATGTGCATAAGACCAGTGCAAATGATGCAAAGTACTAATGACGACACCGCCTAAAAGCTGAGTGCTAGCAAACCCAATCGTGGCAAGGCTCCATAGCTTTTGATAACGTTGCTCATAAATTTGTAAGAGGCTATAAGAGCTAATAAACACCGTAGCGGGGGTTAGTAATCCTGTAAAAAAGGAGGATAAAGCGAGCAAAGAAGTGGTCTGGGAAAAGAAAGGTAAAACAACAGCTAGACAGTAAATGGCATATAACCATTTAATGGTGTGTAAATATCCTATTATTCGGCTTAAGCAATAAGCGACAAATGCACCAATGCAGCTTCCTGCTCCATAGAGAACCCAAAATAAATTCCTTTGTTCTAATGAAAAATGCAAAGTTCCAGATAAATAATCCATCCAGAATAGAGAGTGAGGAATATAAGCAAAGGCACTGCACATGTAGGCAATAATAATGACTAGGCCTAAACGTGATTTTTGCGAGGCTTGCAGGTTTGTAGAATGCGGCTTAATCATCTGAGCTGTATTAGTTCTTAGTAATTGATAAAGCAGTACGCTTCCTAATATAGAAATGCTTGCAAAAATATCCCAAACATATTGAACAGACATATTTTTAAGTACAGGAATAATAATGGTGGCAGATAAGACACCCACACCAATCCCGCTAAATCCTAAAAAATTAACTTTTAATCTTTGCGTGGTGGGAATGTATTTCATGGCAAAGCTCGGGGCTAAAATCATAAGCAAGCCGCCAGCAATACCAGAAACCGTACGCCAGAAAATGAACCATGCCAGAGGCATATCCATGAATGAGCAGCCTAGGAGGCTGAGGCTCCCGGCAATAGTTGAGAGTACGATCATGGATGGGATGTACTTTTCTTTAATACTCAATAATGCCAATAAGGCACCAATGAGATATCCCAATAAATTTGCACTCCCTAAGAAGCTGGCAAAATCATGGGTCCAGTGATATTGCTCAATCATGATCGGCATGAGCGCAGTATATGAAAATCTGAACACTCCAATACCCAAACAAGTTGCCAAAAAGACAAGTAAGCTCATTCGATAAAACGTAGACATGAGAAGACGCTCAATTTTTTTATTATTAAAAGCTAGTTTTGTGATCATTAAAAATGATTTAATAAGATGATAGTTATCTTATTTTGAGATAGTGTAATGTTATTAAAGTCACTAGAGTTTTTCTTGGCGGTCGCAGAGAGTGGGAGTTTTTCATTGGCTGCACAAAAAATGTATACCGTTCAATCGAATATCACCAGCCATATAAAAAAACTTGAAGAAGAGTTGGGTGTGATTTTATTAAATCGCCATAACCCAGTGACGCTAACCAATGCAGGACAACAGCTACATAGTTATGCTGTTCAAATGCTTGCACTACACCATAAAGCTAAAAGAATCTTTCAAGAAGGTGGAATTGATCCTGCTGAATCAATTCGACTTGGAAGTATGGAGACCACTGCTGCGATACGTTTGCCACAGTTACTCAATCAATGTATGCAGCAATATCCCACTTTACCTATAGAGCTACAAACTCATCCGACACGTTATTTATTAAATGCTGTACATCAGGGTGAATTGGACTGTGCTTTTGTGGCATCTAAACATTCCATTCCTGAGTTATATAGTTTTCCTGTGTGGCATGAAGAACTGGTTCTGGTTTGTTCTAAGCAGCAACATAGCTTTCCAGAAAAAGAGGTTCTTGCAAAAACCAGATTTATAGCATTTCGGCAAGGTTGTTCATATCGACATGCAATAGAGCTTTTCTTGAATGACTTTAGTATCCCACCTTCGCAAATTATGGAAATGGGCAGTCTGGACGGAATTGTGAGTTGTGTAGAGTTAGGTGTTGGTTTTGCTTTATTACCTAAGTCATATCTCTCAAAAGTTGCGGATAAAGTTTCAGTCAATTGTTTTGGACTAAATACGGAATCTGCTTTTTTCACTACATATTTAGTTGCCCAGTTACCCGAAACATGGGGAACTAATTTAAAGCAATTTATTTATTTTATTGAGCAACAATTTGAATTAAAGGTTGCTTATGTGGAGGCTGATTTTTATACATAAATATCTCACTTAATTTATAAATTAAAAGTGATATATATGTATTTAAAAGTCATTTTATATTCTCACGCAGGTTTGTAATCATCTTGATGCTATAAAATTGTTGAAAAGGGTAGTTTATATAGGCCGGCTATGGTCAAATATGCCCCCTTGAAAGATGACACAAGCAATAATTTGGAGTCTGGGAATGAATATACCCTTAATCATCAATATTGTGGTTTTTGTCGGGTTAATATTTTTACTCGCCCAAACACGTAAAACAGACTGGAGCTTATCAAAAAAAGTTCTGGCTGGCTTAATTCTAGGTGTGGTGTTTGGCTTAGGACTACATTTGATTTATGGCGGTGGCCATCCGATTCTTGCTGAATCTATTAGCTGGTTTAATATCGTTGGAAACGGCTATGTAAAACTTTTACAAATGGTTGTTATGCCTTTGGTGTTTGTGTCTATTTTGGGAGCGGTTGCAAAATTACACCAAGCCTCATCTTTAGGCAAAATCAGTTTTTATACGATTGGTACTTTACTCTTCACAACGCTGATTGCTGCGCTCGTAGGGGTGTTTGTTACTAATCTGTTTGGCTTAACAGCAAAAGGTTTGGTGCAAGGTGCTGCCGAAACTGCACGCTTAACTGCCATTAATACAGACTATGTGGACAAAGTTACCGATTTAAGTGTACCGCAATTTATTCTTTCCTTTATTCCAAGTAATCCATTTGCTGAATTGACTGGTGCAAACCCCACTTCAATTATTAGTGTGGTTATCTTTGCCGTCTTCTTAGGGATAGCAGCGCTAAACTTAATGAAAGATGATGAAGAAAAAGGTCAGCGTATTTTAACGGCTATCCAGACTTTACAGTCTTGGGTGATGAAGCTGGTTCGTTTGGTGATGACCTTAACGCCTTATGGTGTTTTTGCACTCATGACCAAAGTTGTGGCAAGTTCGAATGTTGCAGATATCTTAAACTTAGGCGGTTTCTTGGTGGCGTCTTATTTAGGCTTGGCGATTATGTTTGTCGTACATGCCATTATTTTGACGCTTACAGGTGTTTCTCCGCTTAAATTCTTTAAGAAAGTTGCTCCTGTTTTAACGTTTGCATTTACCAGCCGTTCAAGCGCTGCAAGTATTCCACTGAGCATTGAAGCACAAACTCGTCGTTTAGGTATTCCTGAATCTATTGCAAGTTTCTCTGCTTCATTTGGTGCAACAATTGGCCAAAATGGTTGTGCTGGTTTATATCCAGCAATGCTAGCGGTAATGGTTGCGCCAACGATGGGAATTAACACGCTAGACCCAATGTGGATTGCATCGTTAGTTGGTATTGTGACTTTAAGTTCAATTGGTGTGGCTGGAGTAGGTGGCGGTGCGACTTTTGCTGCACTGATCGTACTTCCTGCAATGGGCTTACCTGTAACTTTGGTTGCGCTTCTTATTTCAATTGAACCTTTAATTGATATGGGACGTACTGCGTTAAATGTAAATGGTTCAATGACTGCGGGTGTTGTTACCAGTCAATTGATGGGCCAGACAGATAAAGAAATCTTAAACAGTGAAGATGAAATTGAACTAACACATCATTAATAAACTGTAAGAGACGACTCAATCTCATTGGATTGGGTCGTTTTTTTATGTGTGAATCATAGCTGTAATGCTAATTTTTTAAAATCTGTGTCTGTTTATATTTAAAAAAATTGAAGACAATGAGTTAATTTAAAAGAGTTGCATATCATGAAAATGTATCAAGTCGATGCTTTTACAAAAGAGTTATTTCGAGGAAACCCTGCGGCAGTTATTGTAGAAAAAGAATGGCTAGATGCAGATTTAATGCAGAAGATAGCACTTGAAAATAACTTGTCTGAAACTGCTTTTGTAAAAATTATAGACTCTGAAAATTATGAAATCCGTTGGTTTACTCCAACGGTTGAAGTCGATTTTTGTGGACATGCTACCCTTGCCAGTGCGTTTGTCATATTTAAAGATTTTACCGAAAAAAAGACCATTAATTTTCATGTACGAAACTTAGGTATTTTTGTGATTCATCAAGATGATGATGGCAAAATCAGAATGGATTTTCCAATTCGTAAAGCTCATCAAGTTGAAGATTATCCTGCTATTTTACATCAAGCTTTAACTAAACCTTTTAAAGCGGTTTATCAAAATGTTCAAGCCTACATTGTTGAATATGAGTCAGTGCAAGATGTATTGGATGAGCAGCCTGACATGAACTTGCTCAAAATATTAGGTAAACGTACTGCTATTACAGCAAGTGAGATGGAGGTTGCAATAACCTCAAAATCTGACCAGCAATACGATTGTGTATCTCGTTATTTTGCACCTGTCGCAGGCATTGATGAAGACCCAGTCACAGGTTCAATTCATACTGCTATAGCGCCGTTATGGGCAGAAAAACTTGGGGAAAATAATATTGTGGCTTATCAGGCTTCTAGTCGAGGTGGCGTTTTACATTGCAAGATTTTGTCTGAAGAACGTATTGAAATTTCAGGATATGGGAAGCTTTATATGCAAGCCGAGATTTACCTTTAGCAGAAAAGCAAAAGCCGTTTAAGTAAACGGCTTTTTTTTCAAAACTTTACTATGAAAAAAAGTTCAAATTTCCTACTATAGTACTCCCAAATATTGATTTTTTATTATTCAAATTAATTGGAATTTATATGTTTATGCAGTTTAAACAACTGACTCTCTCCCTATGTATTCTTGGTTTAAGTGCTGCAACTTGGGCACAAACCACACTAGTAAAAAGCAAGCAAAATATTGAGGAATATAAATTAGATAATGGTTTTCGGGTTGTACTTGCACCGAATGACAAAGAAAATAAAATCTTTATTAACACCATTTATTTGACGGGTTCATTAAATGACCCACAAGGCAAAAGTGGTTTAGCTCATTTGCTTGAACACTTAGCTTTTAAGGGGACAAAAAATGTTAAAGGGGAAGAATTCCAGCGTCGTCTAGATCAATATACTTTGATGACGAACGCAAGCACAGATTATTACTCGACTAAATATACCAACATCGTTCGCCCAGAAAAGACTGCACTCAATGAAGTGTTGTACCTTGAATCTGAACGTATGGATAAATTGGTTCTACAAGAAAAATTTGTTCCTTCCGAAATTGAAATCGTAAAACGCGAACGTGAAGTCCGCATGGATCAGCCTTTTGCTGTCCTGATGGATCAAATGTGGAAGTCAGCCTATGGCAACCAATATTTAGGGCGTTTACCGATTGGTGATTTGCCTGAGCTTAAATCTATTAAAATGTCTGAGCTAGACCGTTTTTATCGTAGCTGGTATGCACCGAATAATGCAGTCATGGTTGTTTCAGGTAAATTCGATAAGACAGAAGTTTTAAAAACAATTGACCAATATTTTAGTCCAATCGCAGCGCGTGAGGTTCCTAAAGCTGTTCAGATTCCTGTGCTCGACTCTACAAAAATAAAAAATCGTCAGTTTGTAGTAAAAAAGGGAAGTGATCTGGCGAAGTTCCATATCTATATGAATGGAAAAAATACCAAAATTCAGCCGACACTAGCGTTAGCTCCTTTGTTATATACCATGCAACCAAGTGGTCATTTATATCAGAACATGGTTGAAACAGGTATTACCACAAATGTTGAGGCGAGTACGTGGTTAGACCAAGATTTTAATGTGGTATTCCTAGGCGCTATATATGCACCAAGTAATGACCCTAAAAAAGTTGAAAACTCATTACTTACGGGTATCGAGAAAGGGAAGCCTTTTACTGAAGTTGAATTAAATCGTGTTAAAAGTTTAATGAAAACTCAAGGTGACTTAATCACCAAAGATGCGGTAGCACTTGGGTCGCGTTTAAGTGATTACACGGTCGCTGGTGGGCAATGGGATCAATATTTTAAAGATTTAGATTCGGTAAAAAATGTTAAGCTAGATGATGTGAATCAAACTTTAAAACAGTTCCTTGTTGCTGAGCATCGTATTGACGGGGATATTTTGCCAACACCTGAAGATCAGAAAAAAGCTCAACAGCAAAATTCAAAAGAGGCCCCTAAAACTCTAGATCAGGTGGCAGCAAAGGCAGAACCTTTAAAAGACCCGAAAGCCTATCAACAAGAAGTGACAGAGTTTTTAAAAACTTCAAAACAGTATGTAGAAAGTAATGAGAAAAAGATTATCCGTGGCAAACTGAAAAATGGAATGAAGTACGCTTTATTCCCAGTTGAAACACGTGATGATCGTACTTATGCCACAATTACGATGGATTTCGGAACAGAGAAATCTTTATTTAATAAAGGCACAGTTGTCGATTTAACCTCATATTTATTACTCCGTGGTTCCGATAAATATAGTTTGCAGGATATTGCCGATAAATCGATTGATGCGGGCGGTGCGGCTTATGCAAGTGCTGACGGCAATGGTATGACCATTAACATTCAGTCTAAAACAGAAAAATTTGATGAATTTTTCAAGTTTGCACTTGATGTGATGAAAAATCCAAAATTTGAGCAATCCCAATTTGATTTGATTAAATCACAGAGTTTATCAGGTCTTGATCGTCCTTATACTGAACCAGATGTAGTTGCTGGCTTAACACTCTCACGTTTGCTTGAAGAATATCAACCGGGTGATTTGCGTTATCACTTTGAACCGGAACTGGCAAAACAGCAATTGAAAAGTGCTACTCAGGAACAAGTGAAAGAATTGTACGAGCATTTCTTTGCAATGAACCATGCTCAAATTGCCATTACGGGTAAGTTTGATGCGAAAAAAATGCAGAAATTACTTGATCAGGAATTTGGTCGTTGGAATGGTAAACAACCTTATCAAAAGATCTTGATTGATCACGTTGATTTTCCAGCTCAGCAAGTTCATGTTTTATCTGAGCAGCGCGAATTTGGTAGCTATCAGAGCGTACTTGCGCTACCAGTCGGGAAAAACCATCCTGATGCATCTGCTTTAATTTTACTTAACTATATTTTAGGTGAGTCTCAAATTTCATCACGTTTGGCTCAAGAGCTTCGTGAGAAAAATGCATTAGTGTATGGTTTTGGCAGTGGGTTACAGCTTGATCGCGATACTAATGTAGGTGCTTTAAGCATTAGTGCAAATTACACTTCGGGTCGCTCAGCGCAGGTTTCTGCATCAATACATAAAGTGTTGAATGACTTGTTGAAAAATGGTGTGACTGAGCAAGAGCTTGAAGCCGCTAAAGCAGATATCATGAAGAAACGCGTTACGGCTTTAGAAGATGAACGTAATATTCATGGAATGTTAAATCTCCAGCTTGAGTCTGGTAAAACATTACAAGACCGAATCCGCCATGATCAAGAGTTAACTAAACTGACTGTTGCGGACGTAAACACAGTAATTAAAAAGTATATTAAACCTGAACATTTAGTCGAAGTTATGGCTGATCAATATGGTCAGGCAGCAAAAAAATAAAGCCTTCTTTAAAATAAAAAGCCACTCAATCGTGGCTTTTTATTTGGGTATTTAAATCATATTAATGATCGTGTTTATGCGAGTGAAAATCTTCATTTTTACGGAAACGTAAATAATTTTCGAACTGTTCACAGTACTCATCAAAGTTATCTTCGAGCATCATTTGAAATTGTTGCACAAGATAAGACATGACTTGATCTTTAGCATCACGCATTTCATCGCCATCTTTAAAATTATTTGCCGCTACCCATGTGTTAAAACGGGCGCTAGCAAATAACATTGCCGCACTCACTTGACCACGCAGCTCGGCTGGATCTGTTTTTTCACCTTTTGGCGGGCGACAAAAATCATTCGCTTGTTTGATAAATTCATCCGCACGCTCAAAGAAAACCGCATTTAAAGCTTCTTCTTCAGTAACATCTGTTGCATTAATCTTTTGAGACATGACTTATTCCCGCAAAAATAGAGCTGCTTATTATAGGCAAAGCCTTGCGGAAACAAAACCTTTGACTTAGTCTGTAAATAGCCTAAGTGTCGGTAGGAGAGCCTAATATGCAAGATGCAATTGCGATTCAAAGTTTAAAAACAGATATTGCTTTATTACGCCAACATGTTTTTCCACCTCAATATTTAGAACATGTGGAAGGGCTGCCGATTTATTATGGTTTACAACAAGAAGTCGAAGTCTATTACCAACAATGGCAAGGACTAATTGAAAGGGCACAAGAACTTTTTCAGCCGTTTATGGAAGATGAATTACCCGATGCGATTCATTTGCCCAGTCATTTAAATTTACCCTTGTTCTTTTTTCATGTAGACCGAATTCGGATTAATAAAACACGAGCTAAGGAATCTAAGACTTTTCGCGGGGTCGCGAGCTTAATTGAAAAATGTGGGCAGTTCGAAGCAGACCAGATTTTTACGATGCAGGAATGGTTGCAGAGTGACGATACTGCTGCACTGGTGGCTCATCGTGAGTTTATCGACTTAAGAACTTATGTATTCCAACATGGACAAAGTGAATATACCCGTTCACGTTTTTATACTAACGGTATTGTGTTAGGAGTTGAGCCGCATTTTAAGTTGGTCGATGCCCGTGATAAGCCAAGAAAGCAGCGTAGTGATAGCTACAATGACCCGTTAGCAGATAACGGTGTATGGAAAGTATTTGGTAAATACCGATAAAAAGTCGCTGCGCGTTTACAGCGACTTTTATAAATTACCAGAACGTTTCGGCCTGACTAAAAGTTTGTAAAGCTTTGGCGGACCGCTTTTGTAAGTGAGGCTGTTTGGCTTTTACCCAGCCTAATGCAAACCAGAAAGACGAGTCATTTTCGACAGCTTTATTGAAAATACCTTCAGCAATAAACAAATCGTTATAGTGACCTAAGGTATTTTGTACAGGTTGTAGCTGTTTTAAATATTGCTGTACTTTTTTGTTAGGATAAAGACTCGAAATAAACTCAACACAATAACGTAACTGCTTAGCTTTCTTTCGGATTTTGTGCTGTTCAGTGACTTCAAGTTCAGAGAAATGTTCAGCATGACTAATTACTTTATGATGTAGTTTATCTAAACTCTTTTTAATATGTTTTTTTAACTCGCCTTTTTTGCTCTTTGAATCTTCTTCTGAATAAGCGAATGCTAATAACTCTAGTAATAGCTTAATCGTGTCCGAAGAGGTAAATAGTATTGAGAGTTCTTTTAATGGCTGTGCTGAAACTGGCAGTAAAAGCTCTGGCGAGCCATGTTGCTTAATGATTGGTAACACTTCAGTCCGAATCGCATCTTCATCGCGAGTATCTCCAAGCTTACGGAAAAGCTCAGCAATTTGTTCTTCCCAAACCGGATTTACTTCGTTTGACCAGCTAGAAAAATGTTTAAGTGCGCTACGTAAACGGCGCAAACTCACACGTGCCTGATGAATATGTTCAGCTTCGGCAACGTCATCGGCAATTGCTGCCATATTTGGTAAGAATTGTCCTAAACAATTATCTACAATCTTTTTGAGAGCTTCTTCAGCAGTAATATCTTTATTTAATGTCAGTGCTTTGGCATGAACAGCGGGAGAGACCGCTTGCCCTAGTGCTAATAAATTACCACGCTCGGCTTTACTTCTGACATCGAGCCAAAGCGCATAACGATTAATCCATTGCTGTGCAAACTGAATAAGCGTTTTCACTGCGCCTTGCTTGAGTTCAAATTCAACTTCGCAAATTATACTTTGTGCATCTGCTGTTTTGACTACACCGTCATCAAGGCAGACTTCAATCGCTGTATTGTCTGCTTCAAACACATGATAGCTGCGCTGTACGTCAGTCTCAAATTGCAAAGTTAGCTTTTCAACTTCTGTACCTAGTGCTTCATGAAGTAAGCCTATAACAGTTTTATTATCTTGATATAGTTCGAGGTTTAAGTCAGGTTCTTTTTCGCATTGACCCAAATGAATTTCTTCTTCAACACGGTGTAGGTGGCTTTGACCTGCGGCTTTAAATGTTTGGACCCATTGATCATTTTCTTTACGCAAACGTAATGCCATGCCATTTTTTGCAAGTAATCGTTCGGGTGTGTCGTAATATTTTGCCTGAAGATGAATCTGCTGTGCTTTATGCTTTTTTAAGTATTGCTGAACAGTTTTTTTCTTCGATTCAGGTAACTGAAACTTAAGCTCAACTTCAACCATAATGTGTCTCCCTGAATCAGTTATTTAAACTATCTTGAATGAGTATAATAGCTTAGTACTAAAAGTAATGGTTTTGATAGAGAAAGTTACAATCAAACATATGACGCTATGCTTTTATTTCGGTGTACAATTAGGTGATGTTTTGATCAAATAAAAATCAGGAAGATGATCGTGAATGTACCCGTAAATTTTAATCATGAAGTTCAACCAGAGTTTGAATTACCCCTTAAAAACTACCAAGAATTTTATCGTTTTTATTTAACTGAGCACCGCAACATTATAAGCAGACGCTTGCATGTGGTGGGTAGTAGCATTGGCATATATTTCTTTTCAAAAGCAATCCATAAGAAACAGGCGAAATATGTACTCTATGGTTTGATGGCGGGTTACGCAAACGCTTGGGTTGGACATTTTGTGTTTGAAAAAAATAAACCTGCGAGTTTTAAACAACCTTTCTATAGCTTTATTTCAGATTGGCGAATGTTATCTGATGTTGCACGTGGTCGTTTGAGTTTGATTGATCGTAAACACGATAAGATTCCGAGTTAATTTTTTATTTCTATTCTTAATAGACCGATTGGTACTGGTAAGCCCATATCAATCGGTACTTATGATGACCTATAAATCCGTTATACTAGCGAAGTTTTTTAAAGCAAGAGTAGAGTATGCGCGGTTTATATCTGATTACCAATGATGACCCAATTCAATTATTATTAGAAAAACTAGATGTCGCGCTTGCAACTAAACAGGTCGCAATTTTACAGTACCGCCGTAAAAAAATAGAAAAAACTGACCAACCTGCTGAAGTTGAGCAAATCAAACTATTGTGTGAAAAATACCAAGTTCCTTTTGTAATTAATGATGACCTAGAACTGGCTGCTCAGTTTGGTTTAGGTGTGCATTTAGGGCAAAGTGACGGTGAAATTACCGATGCCAAATCTCAGTTACCACAAAATGTCATCATTGGTCGTACTTGTTTGAACTCTTTAGAGCTTGCCCAAAAAGCAATTGCAGATGGTGCAACTTATATTGCATTTGGTGCGGTCTATGCGACCTCTACAAAACCTGAAGCAGGTAATGTGGGCATAGAAGTGATTAAGCAGGCAGCGATTCAATATGATCTACCGATTTGTGCAATTGGCGGTTTAACCGTTGAAAACTCAAAACCTGTGATTGAGGCTGGGGCTGACCTGTGTGCGGTCATTAGTGATATATTAGGCCGATCAACTGCTGAAATTCCTGCCCGTGTACAAGCGTGGGCACAATTATTTTCTTAAGCTTTCAAAATTATTTTTTAGATATTTAAGACGAGCATTTCCATGAGTTTATCTCCAAAGCAAGAACAGTTATTTAAACAAGCCAGCAAACACATTCCTGGTGGTGTGAACTCTCCAGTACGTGCCTTTAATGGCGTTGGAGGAACACCTGTTTTCATCGAGAAAGCGAAAGGTGCATATTTATGGGATGTTGATGGTAAGCGCTATGTTGACTATGTTGGTTCATGGGGACCAATGATTTTGGGTCATGCTCATCCTGAGATTATTAAAGCTGTGCAAACTGCTGCCGAAGACGGTTTAAGTTTTGGTGCTCCGACCGTACATGAAACAACGTTGGCAGATATTATCTGTGAAATCATGCCATCAATTGAATTGGTACGTATGACGAACTCTGGTACAGAAGCGACTATGACAGCTATTCGTTTAGCACGTGGTTACACTGGCCGTGACAAAATTGTGAAGTTTGAAGGTTGTTACCATGGTCACTCAGACTCGCTTTTAGTAAAAGCAGGTTCAGGCTTACTCACTCTAGGTGAAGGTGAACCGACTTCAAAAGGCGTTCCAGTTGATTTTGCTAAACACACTTTAACGCTGCCTTACAACGATATTGCTGCATTAAAAGAATGTTTTGTGAAGTTCGGTCATGAGATTGCGGGTGTCATTATTGAGCCTGTCGCAGGTAACATGAATATGGTGAAACCAATCGACGGTTTCTTACAAGCCATTCGTGATGTGTGTGATGAATATAAATCTGTCTTTATTATTGATGAAGTGATGACAGGTTTCCGTGTTGCTTTAGGTGGTGCTCAATCGGTTTATAATGTTAAGCCAGACTTAACGACCTTGGGTAAAATCATTGGCGCAGGCTTACCAGTTGGAGCGTTTGGTGGTAAACGTGAAATCATGGAATGTATCGCACCTTTAGGTGGTGTATACCAAGCAGGTACATTATCTGGCAACCCACTCGCTATGCGTGCTGGTATCGAAATGTTCAAACATTTACGCCAACCAGATTTTTATAGCAAGTTATCTGCTCAGCTTGAAAAGTTACTTGCAGGTTTGCAAGCGGCAGCTGATGAAGCGGGTATTCCATTTAAAACTCAGCAAGCTGGTGCAATGTTCGGTCTTTACTTCACAAACCAAGAAGATATTACAAGCTTCGACTCTATGTTGGCGTGTGATATTGAAGCTTTCAAAAAGTTCTTCCATGGCATGCTAAAACGTGGTGTGAACTTGGCACCGTCAGCATTTGAAGCAGGCTTTATTTCATCTGCTCATTCTGATGAAGATATCGCATATACGATTCAAGCTGCAAAAGAAACATTCGCTGAAATGAAGTAAGCAAAAAAGCCCGTGTTAAACGGGCTTTTTAATTTGAGCTATTTTTTATTTGTAGAGAACAATGTTTTATCCCTTACCTCGAAAAATCCAATTAGCAGCAAATACTTCAAATTGGTCAATTGATTCTGCGCAAAGTATATTGCTATTAGTTGGGCTAAATGAGCTTAAAGTTTTACCAGATTGGGCCGGGCAGCCATTAGCCGATCATTTAGAATTGCTAAGTAAAAGAGCACAGGCGCTCGAAATTCCAATCATTTTTATTGATGCATCTCAGCTTCAGCAAACCATGTTGCAGCTTGGTCAACAGTTGTCATCAAATAGTAAAGCCCAAGTTGTGATGGCTGGGCATTTGTCACCTCTATTTAAGCAAGTCATGCAGCTCGTTTTATCGATTACAGATCAGGTGTGTGTTGTAAATGATGCAATCTTGGCAGGTAATTTAGAACAGCATATCCAGTGGGTTGAAAAGATTAGTTTTGACCATATAAAACATTTAAATACGCAGAACTTAATACGGTTGTGGTCTTTAAGTGCACCGTCTGAATATATTCTTTCGGATAAAGGAATTTTATTGGCAATTGCTGAACAGGTTGGGCGGCATCCCATGGAAATTCACCCTGAAATTGATTTACGAAACTATGGATTGAATCAATCTACTGTGGATTACCTAGTCGACCTATGGCGTGCAAATGGTGCGAGCCTAAGCGCTGAAGAGGTGATGCAAGCACCTACATTGCAACATATTATGCAGTTATTGAAGCATTGATTCACCATAGACCCCTAGTGCTCCATAATATTTGCAAATTATGCTGTTAATTTACCCGAACGGCATTGTAATTCGGACGTAAGCTTTTTATTATTGCCCGCTTGTTTTTCATCTTACCTTGGGAATAGAACTTTGAGTGACTTTCTAAGTGAACATCTGATCTATCGAGATGATGATTTTATGGTGATTCACAAACCTTCGGACATTTTGAGTGTTCCTGGTAAGGGTGATTTACATGATAGTGTTTTGACAAGGTTGGTTGCGATTGAACCTAAAACTTTGCTCATTCATCGTCTAGATCGAGATACTTCCGGTATTTTAGTGTTTGGCTTATCTAAACGCGGTCAAAGTGCAATTGCACGTCAATTCCAAGACCGTCAAACTTCAAAAATATATGAAGCACTAGTCGCAGGTCATCTAGAAGGTGAGGGTACGGTAGACATTCCGGTTATCTATGACCCAAGCCGCCCCCCTCTACATATTGTAGATGCTTCTCATAATAAGCCTGCTTTAACCCATTGGCAGGCTCTAGAACATTTTCAGATTCAGGGACAGCCGGTAACTCGTGTGAAATTAACACCAATTACCGGCCGATCCCATCAACTCCGTGTACACATGCAATATCTTGGACATCCAATTGTAGGTGACACGCTGTATGCAACAGCGGAGCAGCAACTTGTTCCGCGTTTGTGTTTGCATGCCAAACAGTTAAGTTTTAATCATCCTGTCACAGCGGAAATATTAACTTTTAACTGTCCTGTACCGTTTTAATGTAAAAAACTTTTGATGAGTAATTTTTTGTAGTAAAGCTATTTAATTGGTTTTTGCTTCAAAATTTTCCTTTAAAGACTACATAAAAAGATGCAAAAATAAGCTAATTTGCATCGTACAATATGTAGTATGTAGCGCGAACTTAAGAGAAAGGTGGAAAAATTGCAGCAGTATGCTATTGGTCAACGTTGGCTATCAGACACAGAAACTGAGCTCGGTTTAGGTGTTCTTATTGAGGTAGATGAAAGATCTGTCAGCATTTTATTCCCCAAAAGTGATGAGACACGTGTATATGCACGTAATAATGCTCCGCTCTCTCGTATCATCTTTAACACCAATGATGAAGTTCAAGATCAGGAAGGTAAGAAGTGGATTGTTGAGTCTATTGAAGACCGTCATGGTGTTTTGCGTTATAACGTGATTCGTACATTAGAAAATGGCGAACAAGAACGTAAAGCGCTGAATGAGACACGTATTGGTGCACAAATCCAGCTATCGAAGCCTTTAGACCGTTTGCTTGCAAGTCAGGTTGACTATAAAGAGTGGTATGACCTGCGCATTGAAGCTATGTTAATGCAAGCACAAATGCAAAACAGCCCTCTACGCGGTATGGTTGGTGCGCGTGTTGGTTTAATTCCACATCAGCTTTATATCGCACATGAAGTAGGTAAACGTTTTGCACCCCGTGTTTTGCTTGCCGATGAAGTGGGCTTGGGTAAAACAATTGAAGCTGGCTTAATTATCCACCAACAGCTTAAAACCGGACGCTCAGAACGAATTCTTATTTTAGTCCCTGATTCTCTACAGTATCAGTGGATGATTGAAATGCGCCGTCGTTTTAATTTGCAATTCTCTCTTTTCGATTTAACACGCACCGCATCTATTAAAGAACATGACCCAGAACTCAACCCATTCTTAACCGAGCAATGCATTATTGCGAGTGTTGATTTAATGGTTGACCATGATGATTTGCGCGAGCAAGCAATCGAAGCTGGTTTTGATTTACTCGTGGTCGATGAAGCACATCATTTGATGTGGAGCGAAGAAGAAGGCGGTAATGACCGTTACGATTTAATCGAAGAATTAGCTGAAAATACGGCAGGGGTATTGTTGCTGACTGCAACGCCTGAACAATTGGGTGTGGAAAGCCATTTCGCACGTTTACGTTTACTTGATCCGCAGCGTTTTAGTAGTTTAGAGCGCTTCTTAGACGAAGAAACTCAGTACCAGCAGACTGCAAAAATTGCTGAAGCGCTCATGTCTGATCAACCTTTAACTCCTGAGCATTTATCTGCTTTAGAGGGATTATTAGGGCATAGTATTGAAGACCAGCCTGAACAACGCTTTAGAGCAATTCACGAGTTATTAGACCGTCATGGTACGGGTCGTATTTTATTCCGTAATACGCGTGAAGCAATTCAAGGCTTTCCGGGTCGTGATTGTCAGCCAGCACCATTACCAGCACCAGAAGATTGGTCAAAAGATGGAAAATTGCGTGAGCAGATGTGGCCTGAAGAAGCACAACTTGATGGTTCATGGATGCAAAATGACCCACGTGTACTATGGGTAATGGAAGTTCTGCGCAAAGATCTCAAGCATAAAAAAGTGCTTTTAATTGCGCGTAGTGGACCCGTTGTTGAAGCTTTAGAAAATGTATTGCGTTTGCATGCAGGCATTCGTACTGCAATGTTCCATGAAGGCATGAGCTTACTTGAGCGTGACCAAGCGGCTGCTTATTTTGCTGAAGAAAGCTATGGTGCACAAATTCTACTGTGTTCTGAAATTGGTTCTGAAGGCCGTAATTTCCAATTCGCCAGTGATCTAATTTTATTTGATCTACCCGCTAACCCAGATGTTTTAGAGCAACGTATCGGGCGTCTAGACCGTATTGGTCAAGAAAACCGTATTCAGATTCATGTGCCATATCTTGTAGGAACAGCTCAAGAACGTATGTTCCGTTGGTACAATGAAGCACTTAATATTTTCAGCAATATTTCGCCAACAGCACAAACGTTGCAAGAAAACTTTATTGTTGAATTAAAAGACTGTTTGCTTGCAGACCAAGGTCAAACTTTTGAAGATTTGCTTGAAGAAGTGAATGTTCAACGTCAAGCCTTAGAAGCTGAACTTCAAGCAGGGCGAGACCGCTTACTTGAATATAACTCATGTCGTCCAATCGTGGCGCAAGAGATTGTTCAGGCCTTAGAAGATTATGATGACAATACAACGCTACCAATGTTTGTGAAGCGTTTCATGTCATCAACCAATATCGACTTTGATGAGCAAAGTAACGGTACTGTAATTATTCGTCCAACAGACCAAATGCAAGTGCAAGGTTTGGCGCTAGACGAAGAAGGCATGACAGCAACGTTCTATCGTGATCAGGCTCAGCTTCGTGAAGATGCTCAATATTTAACTTTAGAGCATCCATTCATTGAAAGTGTAATGGAAATGATCCGTACGCAATCATTTGGTAGTACCAATGTTGCTGTACTCAAATCCAATGCGTTAAAGCAAGGTTCAGTACTAATCGAAGTATGGTTTAAAGTCGATGTAGTTGCACCTAAAGCATTGAACTTGCCATCGAGCTTACCTAAGCAGTTAATTCGGGTATTGTTAAGTGAAAATGGTCAGGACTTATCTGAAAAGATTGATCCAGCTATTCTAAAACCATATTTACATCACTTAGATGGCAATAGCTGTCGTCAGGTGGTTAAAGCTCGCCGTGATATTATTGAGCAACGTTATAAACAAGCGTTGGATATCGCAAAGGTTGATTTGCCACAGCTTCAGCAACAAGCAAAAGAACATTATGGCAATAAATGGCAATATGAAATTGACCGTTTAACTTATCTAAAACAGTTCAACCCAAGTATTCGTCAAGATGAAATTGAACGTTTGCAAAAGCTGCAAAAAGAAGGTTTGAGCTTGCTGGATGGTTTAACTGTTACACCGGAAGCAATTCAAGTATTAGTTGTGGTTAAGCCATAATTAACTCAAAATAAAAAAAGCGCCTAGAGGGCGCTTTTTTTATAGACCAATTTAGAATTAGATGAGACCAGCATCTTTCAGTTCTAATTTTAAATATGCATAGAAAATTGGAGCTGCGATTAAACCGCCTAAGCCAAAAATTGATTCAAATACCAGCATTGCTAATAAAATCTCCCATGCATTTGCATTGATTTTATGTCCAATAATTTTAGCATTAACAAAATATTCAAGTTTGTGAACGAGAACGAGATAAAGTAATGCTGTTCCTGCTAGTCCGAGGGAAACAGTAAGAGCGGCAATGAACGTTAATGTATTAGAAATAAGATTACCTAAAATTGGAATCAGTCCAAACATGAAGGTCAAAATCGTTAGAGTTTTGGCAAAAGGTAGATGGACCCCCCAAAGTGGTAATAAAATAAAGGCGAATAAAATAAAGAGTAGCGTATTAATTGCTGAAATTTTTATTTGTGCAAAAACAACGTTTTTAAATGAAATTGATAATTTTTGAATACGTTGGATCAGAAGAGACTTAAAAACAGGCTGGGGAGTACGGCGGTGAAAACCGTGTATAGCGACCAAAATACCGATAATAAGGCCCATAACCATTGTTACAAAGTTATGTAAGATATCAGAACTTGTATTTTTTAATATGGTCACGTTATCTTTCATAAACGCGAAAATTTCGTCTTTTAATTCTGTCACGCTATCGGGAATATAACCCGGAAGATATTTACTAATTTCAGCTTGTAAATGCAGTAGTGTTTGATCGACTTTACTGTTGATATTATGGATGCCTACGCCTTTTAAATCATGGACGACAAAACTAATCAGACTTGTAATGAAAAAACCAATAAGTGAAATGGTGACAATACTTAATAAAATACTAATAAAGATGCGGGCTCTTTGACCATCAATATAACGTTCTACAACCGAGCTTAAGCTAATAATAATTTCATAAATAAGAAAGCCTGCAAAAAAACTTGCTAATAGATGTAATGGGATAACCGAAAGCAAAAAGATGCCCATAAGAATGTAGCTTGCAATCAGACTTGGACGATTATTCAAATTTTGCATGTTGATCCCTGAGATCGTGGGGAATATAGAAGAAAGAGCAAATGGACTAATTATTTATACTCTCGCAAGCTATTAGCTTCAATCGATGAGTTATATTTTTTCTGAAAAATAGAGGAGTTAGGTGCAAAAATGGCCTGTTCATCAACAAGCCATTCATTAAATCATTTTAACGAATTTTTGCTTCATCCAAATGACGAGCACCTTCTAAAATCATTCGAATCATGATCATGGTCTGTTCAGCAAGTTCTGACCTTTGCTCAATAGGAAGGTCAATCGCTTTTGCGCCCATGTGAAACACAAGTTGTGTAATTGCTTTTGCAACAAGTTCTGGATGGTATAGATGATTGTTATTTAGGCGCTCTAATCGTATTAAATCTTCTTGTAGCTCTTGTTGAAAGAAGTTTAATTGACGTTCAACTGCGGCTTTATAAGAGGCAGAGCCTGTAAAACCTTCGCGTAATAATAAACTTAAGTTACCCTCATCGGCATCGAGCTGCTGAAGAAAAATATCGACAGAACTACGGATAATACTTTCTTGTAAGGATGCGCGTAGGCGAGCGTGGCGAATAATTTTACGTAAGACAATACCAGCTCGGTCAATTAAAGAAATTGCTAACTCATCAATATCTTTAAAATGTCGATAAAAACTATTTGGCGCAATACCAGCTTCTCTGGCTACCTCACGTAAGCTTAAAGAGGCAATACTTTTTTGTGGGCCAATTAGATTTAAAGCAGCTTGAAAAAGTTCTTCTTTAGTAATAGTCGCTTTTCTTCCCACAGAACGCGTAGCTGTTTTAATTTCAATGACATCTTGTTGTCGAGGTGTGTCATTCAGGTTCTGAGAAAGTGAAGATTGGGTCATGCTGTTCAATATATTTGTAAACTCTCAGGATTATAGCCTTAGAAGCTGAACTTGTGAAATTGTAATTAAAAGTACAGGTGTATATACAAATATATATACATGTGTATAATAATTAAAAAAGAGCGATAGAGCCCCAGCTATGCAAGTAATCGAAAAGAGAAATTCTCTATTCAATTCATTGACACAAGCCATATTTGATAGAGATACGGCTAACTTCTGGCTACAAAAAGTTAATCCTTTATGGTCTGTGAAACATGGGCTTGTTCAAATTGTAAAAAAAGAATTTGTCGCTCATGATATGGTAAGTCTTACACTAAAATGTAACCGTTTAGTGAAAGTAGGTGTTGCTGGTCAGCATCATCCTGTCATTGTTGAAATTGCTGGTCGTCGTTATGAACGTACTTATAGCTTGACGCAAATTGACGAACAACATTTACGTTTAACGATTAAAAAAGTTGCTGATGGCATCGTCAGTAATTGGTTTATGACTGAAAGCCAAATTGGCGATGTTTTTGAGCTTGGTCAGCCTTATGGCGACATGCAACAAAATATTAAAACACCGAAATTAATTATGCTGGCTGCGGGTAGTGGTATTACACCAATGTTGAGCTTAATCACTGCTATTAAGCAAAGCCAGCAGTTAGATAAAGTTCAAGTGCAGCTTTTATATTGGGTGAAGCAACGTTCAGATGCAGCTTTTATTGAATACTTTGAAAAAGTTGCACAGCAATTCCCAAATTTTAGTTATCAGGTTTTCTATACGCAAGAAACACCAAATGATGAACGTTTAAATGCAGAGCATTTAGCATTAGCAGACGATTTGGAAAATAGCACTATATATGCGTGTGGACCTTCTGGTTTCGTTTCAACAGTGGAACAGCTTTTTGAAAAAGCACCGACTGTATTAACAGAAGCTTTTAGTTTAACTCGCGATAGTACGGCTGAAGTTGGTTATGTAAATGTCACATTAACCCAGTCTAATAAGGTCATTGCAATTCCAAAAGGCGAATCAATTTTGGTGAGTCTGGAACATGAAGGCCTTAAGCCAACACATGGCTGTCGTATGGGAATTTGTAATAAGTGCGTTTGTAGTAAAGCTCAAGGCTCTACACGTAACTTACTCAACGGTAGCGAAAATACCGAACCAAGCCAATTACTCAAAATTTGTGTGAACTCAGCACAATCTGATCTAGTTATTGATCTTTAAGAGAGAACTTTTATGAATATGCCAGTGAAAGTCGAATATTTCAAAAATCCTAAAAATCGAGATTTAACACCAGCAGAACTTGACGCATTTGCAAAAGAACTCGATCAGATCAAACAAGAAGTATTGGATGATTTGGGTGAGAAAGATGCTAAATATATCCGCCGTGTCTATGCAGCAGTTCGCTACAGTAGCTTTTTAGGCCGCGCATGTTTGTTTGCAGGTTGGTTCCCACCAGCTTGGGTTTTAGGAACAGGCTTATTAGGCTTTTCTAAAATTATGGAAAACATGGAACTTGGTCATAATGTTATGCATGGACAATATGACTGGATGAATGACCCTAAATTTAATGGTCAAACTTACGAATGGGATACTGTCGGTACTTCTGATAACTGGCGCCAGACTCATAACTATAAACATCACACCTATACCAATATCAAAGGCATAGATGATGACATTGGTTATGGTTTGCTTCGCTTATTCCCAGAACAACGTTGGAAACCAGGTTTCTTACTTCAACCTGTTTATAGCATTCCATTTTGCTTATTGTTCCAGTGGGGCGTAGCGATTCAGAACCTTGAAATTGGTCGTGTTCTCTACAAACGTAAGACCAAAGCAAAGTTTTTAGAAGAGTTAAAACCAGTAAATAAAAAGATTGCTACCCAACTCTTCAAAGATTACGTTTTTTTCCCATTAATTGCAGGTCCAGCCGCTTTACCTGTATTTACGGGAAATCTGGTTGCAAATGGTCTTCGTAATATTTGGACATTTACGATTATCTTCTGTGGTCACTTTACTAAAGATGCAGAAGTATTTCCAAAGTCTGTTTTACAAGATGAAAGCCGTGGTCATTGGTATATGCGTCAGATTCGTGGTTCTTCAAACTTGAAAGGTTCAGAAGCATTACATATCTTAAGTGGACATTTAAGCCATCAAATTGAACATCATTTATATCCTGATGTTCCAGCACGCCGTTATCGCCAGATGGCTCCAAAAGTTGAAGCTGTATGTAAAAAATATGGTCTGAACTATAACAACGCTAGTTTGACCAAACAGTTTGGTCAGGTGGTTGGCCGTATCTTGAAATATGCCCTACCATTTAAAAAATAAATAAAAAAAGCCCTGATCAGTTCAGGGCTTTTTTATTACTTCTTTTTAGAAATCCACATGGTAATCGTAGCTTGGAAGACTTTCTCTTTCTGAGAATCAAAGACTTCTACATTCACTAAATATTCTCCAGCTTTATCCCAGTCATAATTTTTTTCTACAGGCGTTGCAACTGCAATTAAGTCTGTTTCTGCCTTTTTTAAATATTCGACAGTCATACCTTTTGGAATCCAACGATGTGTGGAAGGTACAGTAACTTCAGTCATTGTGCCGCCTGCAAGCTCAGCCATATTACACATGGCAATTGCATGAACTGTTCCAATGTGATTGAGAACTGAACGTTTTTTCTTAATGGCTATTTCGCAATAATCTGGTTTTAACTCTAGAAATAGTGGTGAAATACTGCCGAAATAAGGTGCTTTTAAACATAGCATGCGTGAGAAAGTCCATTTTCCTTTAGGGAAAGTAGACACTTTGTTCCAAAGTTCTAAAGTTGTTGCCATGATTTTAGGCTCCATGTAAGTAAAACAGAATTTTATTCTGTTAAAGAATATAATTCTGTTTACAAAAGCGAGTCAAGTCATTCAGAATATCTCCGATAACTGGTTGGAGAGTGAACGATGCAATCTGCACAAGAGCTATTAGAACGGCTATATCCGGGTAGAAGGGCTGCTTTAAAAATACAGATCTTGTTAGATGCTTTGTCTTGTTTTTTGGAAAATGGAATTGAAACTACCAGTATTGAGATGATTCGTGCGAAATCTGACAGCAGTGTAGGGGCTATTTATCATCACTTTAAAAATAAAGAAGGAATTGTTGCGACTTTATTTTTTGCAGCTTTAGATGACCAAGCGGCACGAAGAGATGACTATCTGGAAGGCACAGAATCCCTTCAAGACGTTTTATATGCTTTTATTCATAGTTACATTGATTGGGTAAGTGAACAGCCAGAGTTTGCTAAATTTTTAATATCTGCTCGTTTTAGTGTGATGCAAAGTGAAGACCAAGAGCGTCTTGTTCAGAAAAATAAATTAAGAAATCAAAAGATATTTAATGAAATTTCAAATTATGCTGAGGCTGAGTTCTTAAAAACTATACCTCATGAACTATTACTTTCATTAGTGATTGGATCTACAGAAAATTACTGCCGTGCATGGTTATCACAACGAGTTCATTCAAACCCTAAAGTTTATAAAGATATTTTGGCGAAAGCTGCTTGGGATTCTTTACAAAATTTGAATTAAATATCTTAATACGTACCTACAAAAAAGCCGCATATTTCATGCGGCTTTTTTTGCTGGAAAATAAATTATTTAAATTGAATTGAACCGTTTGCATTCACAATGATTTTAGACTCACCAGCCGCCATGTCTTGAGCCGGAGCTGCTTCAGCAGCAGCAAATTTCGCCATGCTGGTACGCATTACAGGCTGTGGGAAATAGTTGTTCGTATTTAAATTTAAACTAACTAGCGTGTATTGGCTTTTATTCCATGCTTGAGTCAACATTTGAGCACGTTGTTGAAAGTTTTTAGAAGCTTCTACCATTAAATCATTTTCAACTTTTTTACGTTGTTCATCTGAAACTGTAAAATTAATTGATTGGGTTTGGAAGCTTTGTTGTAACTCACTAATTAACTGACTTGCAGCTTTAAAGTCTTTACTTTCAAGGCGAATTTCAGCGCGGCCACGCCATTCTTTTAGCTTATTACTATCGTTATCGTAAATTGGGTAAGTGCTTTGAGTGCCAGTTTCAACTTGTACTTGTGGGTATTTACGTGAAACGGCAAGCGCTTGATTCATCAGTTGATTAATTTGATTTGAAAGTTCGGCTGGTTGTTTGTTACTTTTTTCAATATATAAAGTTGCATGCATTTCATCATTAGAAACTTGGCGAGAAGCTTCAGCTTGTACATTTACAATATTATAGTTCAAAGCATTATCATCCTGAGCAAAAACCAAAGGGCTAAGGAGAGAACCTAAAAGAAGAGTTGAGATGGCTAAAGTACGCATAAATTTATCCTTTAAAAATTAATTAAATTTAATTTTTTTCATTAAGAAATGTTAAACATAAGTTATGCATAACTTTTGCAGATTTTGTGGCGTATTTGTAATATTTAGACCATTTTTTTTAAATTTTGGCAAATATAAATTCTTATAAAAATAAAGACTTAAAATTAAAGTGTGTCAATGTAACTTAAAAAATCAAAGTAATATAAAAAAAGAATATTTTCTTTAGGTTGTCACATAGTATGATGATAATTCATCTTAACTATTGGGATGATACATTTTTTCAATAAGATTAGATGAGTAAAGTACATAAAAGACGTTTTTTTTCTTGTAAAATTAGGTATCATCGCGCTCCTAGTTACAAGATATAAAATAAGTGTCTTTACTAGTTCTATAAAGCACCGAGTCAAAGGACCCATCGTCACCAGACTTATTTCTTTCTACCCCTATCAGAGATGGTAATCCGATATGAGCGTTACTTCCGTTAACCCTGCCACTAATGCTACTAACGAATATTATTTGACTCGCCAAAGTCAAATGGAATCAAATGTTCGTAGCTATCCACGTAAATTACCGTTAGCGATAGCGAAAGCACAGGGATGCTGGGTTACTGATGTTGAAGGTACACAGTACCTTGATTGTTTAGCTGGGGCAGGTACATTGGCTTTAGGTCATAATCATCCTGCGGTGATTCAAAGTATTCAAGATACATTGGCAAGTGGTTTGCCATTGCATACTTTAGACTTAACCACACCTTTAAAAGATGCATTCACTGAAGCATTGTTAGCATATTTACCTGGTGGTAAAGAAGAATATTGCTTGCAGTTCTGTGGTCCTGCTGGTGCAGACGCAACTGAAGCAGCAATTAAACTTGCTAAGACTTACACTGGCCGTAGTTCAGTGATCAGTTTCTCTGGCGGTTATCATGGTATGACCCATGGTGCGCTTGCTATGACTGGTAATTTAAGTGCAAAAAATGCAGTTAACGGTTTAATGCCAGGCGTACAATTCATGCCATATCCGCATGAATACCGTTGCCCACTTGGTTTAGGTGGTGAAGCTGGTGTTGACGCTTTAACTTACTTCTTTGAAAACTTTATCGAAGATGTTGAAAGCGGTGTAACAAAACCAGCTGCTGTTATTCTTGAAGCGATTCAAGGTGAAGGCGGCGTAGTTACAGCTCCAGTAAAATGGTTGCAAAAAATCCGTGAAGTGACTGAAAAGCACAACATCGTTTTAATTTTAGATGAAGTTCAAGCTGGCTTTGCACGTTCAGGCAAAATGTTTGCATTTGAACATGCAGGTATTGAACCTGATGTTGTTGTAATGTCTAAAGCAGTAGGTGGTGGTTTACCACTTGCAGTATTAGGTATTAAACGTAAATTTGATGCTTGGCAGCCTGCAGGTCACACCGGTACTTTCCGTGGTAATCAACTTGCTATGGGTACAGGCCTTGTCGTATTAAAAACGATTACTGAACAAAATCTTGCTCAAAATGCGCAAGAACGTGGTGATTATCTACAAGCTGAATTTAAAAAATTGGCTCAAGAATTCCCATGTATCGGTAACGTGCGTGGTCGCGGTTTAATGATCGGTATTGAGATTGTTGACGAGCGTAAACAAGCTGATCGTATTGGTTCACTTCCTGCAGACTCTCAATTAGCTGCTGCAATTCAAACTGCTTGCTTCAACAATAAACTATTGCTTGAAAAAGGTGGTCGTAACGGTACTGTAATTCGTTTACTTTGCCCGCTTATCATCACTCAAGAAGAGTGTGTTGAAGTAGTTGCTCGCTTTAAGAAAGCAATTGCAGAAGCATTGGTTGCAGTACGAGGCGCATAAGTATGGTGGATTTTGCAGAACATCGTAAAGCGTTACTCTGCAATGATGCACAATCCATTGCTGACTATGAGTCAGCAATGGGCGAAGCGGTAAAAGCCGTTTCAGCATGGTTGCAAAATGAAAAGATGTACACAGGTGGTAGCATTAAAGAATTGCGTTCAGCGATTTCTTTCCAGCCTTCAAAAGAAGGTATGGGTGTACAAGAATCACTTCAACGTATGATTGAGCTTTTCTTAAATAAAAGCTTAAAAGTACATCACCCGCACTCATTGGCACATTTACATTGTCCAACAATGGTAATGAGCCAGATTGCGGAAGTACTGATCAATGCGACTAACCAGTCTATGGACTCATGGGATCAAAGCCCAGCCGGTTCATTAATGGAAGTCCAGCTTATTGATTGGTTACGCCAAAAAGTAGGTTATGGTTCTGGTCAGGCGGGTGTTTTCACTTCTGGCGGTACTCAATCTAACTTAATGGGTGTATTGCTTGCTCGTGACTGGTGCATTTCGAAAAACTGGAAAGACGAAAACGGTAATCCGTGGTCTGTACAGCGCGATGGTATTCCAGCTGATGCAATGAAAAACGTCAAAGTCATTTGTTCTGAAAATGCACATTTCTCTGTGCAAAAGAACATGGCAATGATGGGCATGGGCTTCCAGTCAGTTGTTACTGTTCCTGTGAATGAAAATGCACAGATGGATGTAGATGCTCTCGAAAAAACGATGGCGCATTTGCAGTCAGAAGGTAAAGTAGTGGCTTGTGTCGTTGCGACAGCAGGTACAACTGATGCTGGTGCAATTGATCCATTGAAAAAAATCCGTGAAATTACCAATAAATATGGTTCATGGATGCATATCGATGCGGCATGGGGCGGTGCATTAATTCTGTCAAATGACTATCGTGCAATGCTTGATGGTATTGAATTGTCAGACTCAATTACCCTCGATTTCCATAAGCATTATTTCCAAAGCATTAGCTGTGGCGCGTTTTTGTTGAAAGATGAAGCGGACTATCGCTTTATGCATTACGAAGCTGAATACTTGAACTCTGCTTATGACGAAGAACATGGTGTACCAAACCTTGTTTCTAAGTCATTACAAACGACTCGTCGTTTTGATGCATTGAAATTGTGGATGACAATTGAATCACTTGGTGAAGACCTATATGGTTCAATGATTGACCATGGTGTAAAACTTACTCGTGAAGTTGCAGATTACATCAAGGCAACGACAGGCTTAGAGCTTTTAGTTGAGCCACAATTTGCTTCGGTATTGTTCCGAGTTGTACCACAAGGCTATCCAGCTGAGTTGATCGATAGCTTAAACCAAAACGTAGCAGATGAATTATTTGCTCGTGGTGAAGCAAATATCGGTGTAACAAAAGTTGGTAATGTACAGTCATTGAAAATGACAACATTAAGCCCTGTTGTGACATTCGAAAACGTTAAAAACCTTTTAGGTCAAGTATTGGCTGAAGCTGACCGCATTAAAGATGCGATTGCTTCTGGTAACTATGTACCACCAATCGACTAATTGAGTTGATACCAAAAAAGCCCGGTTTATTACCGGGCTTTTTTATTACATATTATTTTTATTAAAAGTGTGTATCAGGAGAGAGATGTATGCACAAAACATGCATATTTTTAAAAAACAAAAATAATTATGCATGATTTATGGGGAGCAAATTTCTTATTGTATTGGTATGTTCCCGATATTTTTGGTCGCATTGATATATCAATATCGTACTTATTAAATAATCCTGCTTTAACTGAAAATAAAGTAAGTGGCTGTAATTACAATTAAGACAAGGAAGAAGAAATGCAACAAGCGAATATGCTCAATGAATTTAAGCTCATTATTGGCGGTCAACTTTGTTCAGGTGAACAAGGTAAACTAGAAATTATTAACCCTGCTACAGGTTTAACAGCTGCGCGTTGTTCAAAAGCATCGGTTGAGCAAGTGAATCAAGCAGTGAGTGCGGCTAAACAGGCATCTAAAGTATGGCAAATGGTGTCGCACGATGAACGTAAATCAATTTTAAACAAGATTGCGGATGGTATTGAAAAGCACGCCGAAATGCTCGCTGAACTTGTTGTGCTTGAGCAAGGTAAACCACTTGCACTCGCGCAAATGGAAGTGCAGGGCGCAATTGGCTGGACTCGTTATGCAGCTGCTATGGATTTACCTGTTGAAATTATCGAAGACAGCGAAGCTAAGCGTATTGAGCGTCATCGTCATCCATTAGGAGTAGTCGCTTCAATTACTCCATGGAACTGGCCACTCATGATTGCGGTCTGGCATATCATGCCTGCATTACGTGCCGGTAACGTTGTCATTAGTAAACCTTCTGAATACACACCACTATCAACTTTGCGTTTATGTGAAATCATTCAGCAAGAAGTTCCGGCTGGTGTTATTTCAATTGTGGTGGGTGCTGGTGAGATTGGCGAAGCATTATCTTCCCATCCAGATGTACAAAAAGTTGTGTTTACGGGTTCAACCAGAACTGGACAGCACATTATGACGGGTGCAGCTCAACAGCTAAAACATTTAACTTTAGAGCTCGGTGGTAATGATGCGGGTATTGTATTACCTGATGCAAATATAGATGAAATTGCAGCTAAGATTTTCAATACTGCATTTTTAAATGCGGGTCAAACATGCGCCGCGCTAAAACGTTTATATGTGCATGAAAGCCAATATGAGGCTTTATCTCAAAAGTTAGCTGACATTGCCAATGCTCAAATTGTGGGTGATGGAATGGAGTCTTCTACAACATTTGGCCCAGTACAAAACCAAATGCAATATAACAAGGTGAAAGGTCTTATTGCCGAGGCAATTGAGCAAGGAGCAAAAGCACTTTCGGGTCAACAGCAGTTACCGGAGCAGGGCTACTTTATTGCACCAACTATTTTGACTGAAGTTTCTGAATCTTGCCGTGTAGTGCAAGAAGAGCAATTTGGTCCAGTGTTACCTGTCTTAAAATATACAGATATCAATGATGCAATTGCACGTGCCAATGATAGTGAGTTTGGTTTAGGTGGATCAATTTGGTCTTCTGATATTAAAGCTGCTCAAACTTATGCTACTCAGCTTCAATGCGGTACGGTTTGGATCAATACGCATGCAGAAGTTCTACCTCATGCACCTTTTGGTGGCTGGAAAATGTCGGGCTTAGGTGCTGAGTTTGGCTTAGAAGGTTTGCTTGAAAACACAATTGGGCAAACGCTACATATTAGTAAAGTCTAAATATTAGTTTTAAGGCGGATGATAGATCCGCCTTTTTATTCTAAATTATTTTATTAAAAAACTAACTTGCTTAAGTCGTGTGATGGTAGCCGTGACTTTTGGGTTTGATTAAAAAATGATTCTGTTCTTTAATTTTTTTCAGAACAATGTAAGACTTTATGTGTCCAATAAAATTATAAGAAAGCAATCTTTCAGTCACAAATTGAGAAAGCTGTTCTAAGTTTTCAGCAACGACTTTTAAAATAAAATCCGCATCGCCACTAATTGAAAATGCATCTTGAATGTTGTCTTCTGCTTCAATTAACTCTTGGAAAGCCTGCTGCGATTTTGCTTCGTGTGTTCTTAAATTAATATGAATCATCGCTGTGACTTCCAGTCCTAGCGCTTGTTGCTGGATGCGGGCGGTGTAACCTAAAATTATGCCTTTTTGCTCAAGCAGCTGTCTTCTTCTAGAACATTGGGAAGCAGATAAACCGATTAAATCTCCAACTTCCTGATTGGTGAGCCGTCCATTCTTTTGTAATGCCTGAATGATTTGCCAGTCGAACTTATCCATTGCATAAAATCCTTTTATGATACACAAATCATGTATTTTTATTAAAATGCGTTTTCATTATGCACGAAATCTAAAAGGTAGATGAAATATTATTTTTCTATGGAATAAAAATTGGTCTCAAAGGATATAGAGCAATGTTCATAGAAATCGGTGACTTTTTAAATCTTCGTCTAAAACAAATGGGTATCCAACATCTCTTTGGTGTACCTGGTGATTTTAACCTCTCATATCTAGAACAAGTTGAAGCAGATCCAGAACTCGAATTTATTGGAAATTGTAATGAATTAAATGCTGCCTATGCAGCAGATGGTTATGCACGAATTAACGGTTTTTCTGCCTTGGCAACCACTTACGGTGTAGGCGATTTAAGCGCGATTAACGGCATTGCAGGTGCATATGCAGAAAATGTACCTCTTATTCATATTTCAGGTATTCCACCGTTACATGCAGTTCAAAAGGGCACTTTAATCCACCATACGTTGGTTGATGGCAACTACGACAATATTATGAACTGCATGAAAGAGTTTACAGTTGCTCAAACGCGTTTGACTCCTGCAAATGCAGCCTTTGAAATTGACCGTGTATTACGTCAGTGTTTCCTTGAACGTCGTCCTGTACATATCCAATTAGCAGGCGATATTACTCACGTTAAAATTGAAGTAAGTGAGCGTCCGCTCGATTTAAGCTATCCAGCTGTTGAACCAGATTTATTAAACAGCGTCGTCAATAAACTTTGCGACATTTTGAACAATGCAAAAAGCCCAGCACTTCTGATTGATAATGAAGCTTCAGTTTTTGGTGTAACTTCTCTTCTTAATGATTTATCTCAAAAGTGCTCTATTCCATTTGCTGGTATGAATACTGCAAAAAATATTATGGATGAAGGCTCGCCTCGTTACATTGGCACTTATGTGGGTGGGGCAAGTCAGCCGCATGTTAAAAATATAATTGAACAGTCGGACTGCTTAATTGGTATTGGCGCACGTTTTACCGACGTAGGTTCAGCTGTATTTACTCATCAAATTGCGACTAAAAACTATATCGAAATTAAATCTTATGGTCTAAACATTTTTGGTCAGGATTTCCCTGGCATTGAGATTGGGCAATTACTTGTTGAGTTAAATAAGAAAGTTGCACCACGTAAAGCGACTAAACCTATTCTTGAAAAACAACCTCAAAAAGTCTTTGAGGCACCAGCACAACAAAAGCTAAGCCAAGATGTACTTTGGAACTACATTGCTGGTTTCTTAAAAGAAGATGATGTGATTATTGGAGAGGTGGGAACTTCAAACTCAGCTTTATCTGGTTTAAAACTTCCTGCCACAGCTAAATATATTGCTCAGCCACTTTGGGGTTCTATTGGTTATACCTTGCCAGCTTTACTTGGCAGTTTGCTGGCAGCTCCTGAACGCCGTCAAATTCTATTTATTGGTGATGGTTCATTCCAGCTTACGGTACAAGAACTTTCTACAATTATTCGTCACGGTTTAAAACCCATTATTTTCTTGCTGAACAATGGCGGTTACACCATTGAGCGATTAATCATGGGCGAAAACGCTGCCTATAACGATGTACAAAACTGGAAATATACTGATATTCCAGCTGTCTTTAACGGTAAAAAAGGTCATACCACCTATGTGGTTGAAACTGCCGGACAGCTTAAGAGTGTTTTAGATAATGTTCATCAAAATGATCAATTAACTTTTATTGAATTAAAACTACCAGCAATGGATGCACCGGTGAGTTTGAAAAAATTTGCCTCAGTCATCGCGCGTTTTGACTACGGTGATCGCGGTTACGAAATTTTAAAGGAGCGTTCCCAGCCTATTAAATGTAAGGATGCAAGCTCGTTTTAAATAGAAGATAGGAAATTCTTCTTAAAAATTAAATGGACTCATATTAAAGCAAACTTATGTCCGAAGGTCGGTTTCTGGCCTTCGGATATGGTGCTGAATAAAGGTGTACAGGAAGTGACACCAACATTGGAGATAATGTTATGGATGCAAACAATAAGCACGAGTTAAAACAAGGCTTATCCAATCGGCATATTCAACTCATCGCACTCGGAGGTGCGATCGGAACAGGGTTGTTTTTAGGACTTTCTCAAACGATTAAACTGGCAGGTCCTTCAATTTTATTAGGATATGCAATTGCTGGAATTATCGCTTTTTTAATTATGCGTCATTTAGGTGAAATGGTCGTTGAAGAACCAGTAAGTGGTTCATTTAGTTATTTTGCCAATAAGTACTGGGGCAAAATGGCTGGTTTTATGTCTGGCTGGAACTATTGGGTGTTATATGTACTAGTGAGCATGGCTGAACTTAGTGCAATTGGAACCTTCATTCAGTTCTGGTGGCCTGAAATTCCCACTTGGCTGACCGCTTTATTTTTCTTTATTTTAATTAATGGCATTAACTTAGTGAATGTCCGCTTTTTTGGGGAATCCGAATTCTTATTTTCCTGCATTAAGATTGTTGCAATTTTAAGCATGATTGGTTTTGGTACCTATCTCTTATTTACAGGCTCTGCTGGCCCGCAAGCTGGTATTGCAAATTTATGGCAACACGGTGGTTTCTTCCCACACGGGATTCATGGTTTTGTCATGGCTTTGGCCGTCATTATGTTTGCATTTGGTGGTTTAGAGTTAATTGGTATTGCTGCGGCTGAAACTAAAAAACCTGAAACAACCATTCCAAAAGCAGTGAACCAGATTGTTTATCGTATTTTAATTTTTTATATCGGTGCGATTGGAATCTTACTGTGCCTTTACCCTTGGAATATGGTTGCAGAAGGCGGTAGTCCATTTGTAATGATTTTCCAGTCATTAAATAGTAATGGCGTTGCAAACGTTTTAAACTTTGTGGTTTTGATTGCTGCTATTTCGGTTTATAACAGTTGCATTTATTGTAATAGCCGTATGTTGCATGGTTTAGCAGAGCAGGGTAATGCCCCAGCTATTTTGAAAAAAGTAAACAGCCGTGGTATTCCAGTTCCAGCTGCAGTACTTTCTGCATCAATCACAGCAATATGTGTGGTCGTAAATTACCTGATTCCTGGTCAAGCTTTTCAGCTCTTTATGATGCTCGTTGTGGCTGCACTTGTCATTAACTGGCTTATGATTTCAGTGACTCATTTGAAATTTACTAAAGCAATGAAACTGCAAAAACATCAAACCAAATTTAAAAGTATTCTTAGCCCATGGAGTAATTATTTAACCATTAGCTTTGTATGCTTTATTCTTATTATTATGGCAATGACGCCAGATATGAGATTGGCTGTTATTTTAGGCCCAATCTGGTTGGCTTTTTTAGCACTGATGTATTTCTTAAAATATCGTAAAAAAATGGTAGCGATGCCTGAAGTACAATCGAACTAGTTCACTAAATTTACAATGATATTGCGGTTACCTGACTTAAAGTAGGTAACCGTTTATCTTTTGTCATATTATTTTCATGTTACAAAGAAATTATTATTTCTTACCATATTTAATAAAAATTTTAGTCATAAAATTATTATTATTCGTAAAAGTAAAAATAGAGTTAAATAATAGATTTTTAAAATATTTATAATATATTTGTGTTTTATATTTTATAAATACTTAAAATCTATATTTTTAATCAATGTCATAATACAGACTAATATATAGGGTAAAATACTCGCTCGCGTTGAATTAAATATTTGATAATAGATAAAAAATAGTAAACAGATAATTAACAATATCGAAATCATTAAAGCGTCATCATACTGTAACTTAATTGTCATATTTTCTATTCACAATGCAGCTATCGAAGAGCGTACAAGCACTCAACAAAAAGTGACGTACAACCTATTGCATTAATGAGAGAGAACAGAATGCGCTTAAATCCACGTCAAATCGCAATTGCGTTAGCAGTAACTGGGGCAGCTGTAACAACGACTGCAAATGCAGCTCGTGATACGATTCAAATTGCTGGTTCTTCAACTGTACTACCATTTGCCAGCGTTGTAGCTGAAGAGTTCGGTAATACATTCCCTCAATTTAAAACTCCTGTAGTTGGTTCTGGCGGTTCTTCTGCTGGTTTAAAACAATTCTGTCAAGGTGTGGGTGACAACACTATCGACGTTGCTAACTCTTCTCGTAAAATTAAAAGCACTGAAATTGAAGCTTGTAACAAAGCTGGTGTAAAACAAATTCAAGAAATTAAAATTGGTTATGACGGTATTGTATTTGCGTCTAGCTCAAACAAAGCAGCTTATAAATTAAAACCTTACCATGTATTTGCTGCTTTATCTGCACAACTACCTTCAAAAGGTAAGTTGGTTCCAAACCCATACACAAATTGGAACCAGATTGATAAATCACTTCCAAATGAACCAATTACACTTGTCATTCCTGCATCTAACCACGGTACACGTGAAGTTTTCCAAGAGAAAATGGTTGAGGCTGGTTGCGAATCGTATGAATACTTCAAGAGCTTAGACAAAGATGCTCAGAAGAAAGCATGTTCTACTTTCCGTAAAGATGGCCGTGTAATTGAAATTGCTGGTGACTACACAGAAACATTAGCTCGCTTAAAGACTTCTCCAAGTGCAGTAGGCGTGTTTGGTCTAAGTTTTTATGATATGAACCGTGACAAATTACGTGTAGCAACAGTAAACAATGTTGTTCCTTCTGAGAAAACAGTTTTGAACGGTACATATCCTGTGTCTCGTCCATTGTTCTTCTACGTGAAAGGCGAACATTTAAAATCAGTTAAAGGCTTACCGCAATATGTAGAATATTTCGTAAGCAAAAAAGCAACAGGTAAAGGTTCTAAAGCTGAACGTGATGGCTTAATCGCAATGTCTGATGCTGAACGTGCAAAAGTATTGGCTGACTTTAAAGCAGGTAAAACTGTTAAATAAGTTAGTTTGAATAGGGGCTGGTGATCTTGAGAGTTCATCAGCCTTTTTGTCTAACTTGTTTTTCCAAATTATGACAATTGAGAAAACAGTGGAGAGTACATGAATCTGCTACTTATCGGTGTGTTGTTAGCCCTTGTGGCAATCGCATATCAACTTGGGCTGAGAAAGAGCCGTAGCCTAGCAGGTAAGGGAAGCAACTCGGCGACGTTACATTCTCGTCCTGGTTATTATGGTGCACTGGTTGGGCTTTGGTGCGGTATCCCTGCTTTTTTAATTTTGATCATTTGGAGCTTGGTTGAACCAAGTGTTTTAAACCATATTATTTTTAATAATATTCCCGCGACCGTAAGTGCTTCACTTGATGAAGCTGGCAGAAGTGTATTAGTTGATCGTGTTCAAGCGATTGCTTCTGGTTTTGGGGTGAGTGATAAACCGGCAGCCTATGAGTTAGCTGCTGCTCAACAGTTCGCAAAATTTCAAACCATTGGCTCTTTTGCCAAATTTGCTGTTGTCGTTTGTGCAGCTTTATTGGGTTTGGTTTGGGCGAAGAAAAAAATTAATCAACAATATCGTGCGCGTAACCAAGTTGAACGTGCCATTAATGTTGCTTTGATTTTATGTTCTGGTGTTGCGATTTTGACAACCATCGGTATTGTGATGTCGATGTTTGGCGAAGCAATGCACTTTTTCCGTTTTGTAAGTCCGCTTGATTTCTTCTTCGGGACAGAGTGGAACCCAGGCTTTAGTACTTCAGGTAATGTTGAAGGCAGTTATGGTTTACTGCCATTACTTTGGGGCACGCTCATGGTCAGCGGCATTGCTTTATTAGTTGCCGTACCCATTGGATTAATGATTGCCATTTATTTAGCTGAATATGCTTCTCCTTGGTTACGCTCATGGGCAAAACCAGCAATTGAAGTTTTAGCCGGTATTCCAACAATCGTTTATGGTGTTTTTGCCATGATGGTTATTGGGCCATTTTTCAAGGCAGCTGGCGCTTACGTTGGCCTTGAAATTAACGCGACCAGTGCTTTGACTGCTGGTTTCGTAATGGGGATTATGATTATTCCGTTTGTTTCTTCTTTATCAGACGACATTATTACCCAAGTACCTCGTGCTTTACGTGACGGTTCTTTAGGACTTGGGGCAACTAAGTCAGAAACAATTCGTCAAGTCGTTTTACCTGCTGCATTACCAGGTATTACGGGCGCATTTTTACTAGCTGTCTCTCGCGCCGTAGGGGAAACCATGATCGTGGTTTTGGCCGCAGGGAACAGCCCACTTTTACATGCAAATCCATTTGAAGCTGTTTCGACAGTGACCGTTACGATCGTAAAACAGTTGACTGGCGATACTGACTTTGCCAGCCCACAAGCTTTGGTTGCATTCGCGTTAGGTCTAACACTATTTGTGATTACCTTATGCTTAAACATTGTTGCACTGTACATTGTGCGTAAATACCGTGAGCAATACGAATGAGTACATCAAATACATCATCTCCTATGGATCAGAACGTATTTGATCCAAAAGCTGCTGCTGAATCACGTGAGCGACGTAAACAGGTCATCGAAAAATCTTTGGCTAAGCGTCATCGTAAAGAAAAAGCTTTTCGTTATGCTGGTTTCTCGGCAGTCGTAATTGGACTTGCATTCGTTGCACTATTGTTTAGCAGTATTTTGGCAAAAGGTTTACCTGCTTTTTGGCAAACCAGCATGAATGTTCCAATTTACTTTGATCCGAAAGTGATTGATGCAGGTCCGGTACCTGTTCGTGGGCAGGGGGAAACACCTGCACATTATCAAGAGCGCTATATCGATTGGCAAACCAAAATGGGTATGGTGGATTGGGACGGCATTATTGTAAATGGAATGATTGCTAAAGACCCTGCACTTGCTGGCCAACGTGATTACTTAAGCAGTCTTTATGCGAGCTCAGAAGCTTATCGTTTACGTGATATGGTTTTTGCGGACCCATCATTAATTGGTAAGAAAGAAAATCTTAATTTCTTGGGCGATGCCAATGTTGATGTCTGGTTAAAAGGTAATATTGACCGTTCATTGCCAGATGAGCAACAGCAACTTGGACCTGAAGTGCGTAAACTTGCAGATGAGCTAAAAGCAAAAGGTGTTCTTGAAAGTACATTTAATATGAACTTATTTAAGAATCCGGACTCTCGTAGTTCACCAGCAATTAGTGGTCTTGCGGGTGCGTTTATGGGCTCGTTGTTTATGATGCTAATTGTGATCATTATTGCAATTCCGATTGGTGTTGCCAGCGCAATCTATCTTGAAGAATTTGCTCCAAAAAATATTCTTACAGACATTATTGAAGTCAACATCAATAACCTTGCTGCTGTTCCTTCAATTGTGTTTGGTTTACTCGGTGCGGCGATTTTTATTGGTTGGATGCATTTGCCTCTATCTGCTCCACTGGTAGGTGGTTTAGTGTTGAGTTTAATGACGCTACCGACAGTCATTATTACCACTCGTGCTTCATTAAAAGCAGTACCACCTTCTATTCGACAAGCTGCACTTGGTTTGGGCGCTTCTAAATTCCAAACCATTTTCCACCACGTTTTACCATTAGCTTTGCCAGGTATTATGACCGGCGCAATTATTGGTGTTGCTCATGCACTTGGTGAAACAGCACCTTTACTTTTAATTGGAATGAGTGCATTCGTTGCAAGTATTCCTACAACTCCATTTGATCAAGCAACCGCTTTACCTGTCCAAGTTTACTTATGGCAAGGTAATGAGTTGCGTAACTTCTTCGAAGGCCGTACTGCCGCTGCGATTATCGTACTCCTTGCATTAATGATTGGTTTAAACAGTCTTGCAATTTGGTTACGTAAAAAGTTCGAAGTGCGTTGGTAATTGAGGATAAATTATGAATACTATTGATATTACGAATTCCTTAGAAAAGGATAAGTTAGTGAACACTGAACAATCTCAATTTACAGATAAATCGCAAAATCATGGCACTTCGTATGTTTCGCATTTTGAACCACAAACTTCAAAAAAGCAGAACTCAACCGAAATCAAAATTAGTGCACAAGATGCCCATGTTTATTATGGTGATGTTGAAGCGATTAAGGGCATTGATCTCGATATTTACCAAAACGAAGTTATTGCCTTTATTGGGCCTTCAGGTTGTGGTAAATCTACCTTTCTTCGTACGATAAACCGCATGAATGACACCATTGATGGTTGTCGTGTAACAGGTAAGATTACACTCGATAACCACAATATTTATGACCCAAACCTTGATGTCGTATTATTACGTGCTCAGGTGGGAATGGTATTCCAGAAGCCAAATCCGTTCCCTAAAACTATTTTTGATAACGTGGCATATGGTCCTAAACTTCATGGTCTAGCACGTGATAAATATGATCTAGAAGAAATTGTTGAAAATAGCTTGCGTAAAGCGGGTTTATGGGAAGAAGTGAAAGATCGTTTGAATCAACCGGGTACTGGTTTGTCGGGTGGTCAGCAACAACGTTTATGTATTGCACGTACTATTGCAGTAAGTCCTGAAGTGATTTTGATGGATGAGCCGTGTTCTGCACTCGACCCAATCGCAACAGCAAAAATTGAAGAATTGATTTCTGATTTATCAGAGCAATATACAATTGTAATTGTGACGCACTCAATGCAACAAGCGGCGCGTGTTTCGGATCGTACTGCTTACTTCCATTTAGGTGATTTGATTGAAGTCAACTCAACTGAAAAAGTCTTTACTCAACCTGATCATCAGTTGACAGAAGCTTATATTACTGGACGATTCGGTTAATTAATAATTAAGACAAAAAAAGAGCCATGTGCTCTTTTTTTTATTTTATAAATGAAAATGACTCTATTTTGCAAAAACGCTATTGAATTTTAATCAAAAGGACCACATCTTAAGGCTATAAAAGATAACTTATGAGCTTAGAATTTTATGTTATTCCATTTGCCTAAACTCCCTGCAGAAATACGTGTTAGTCACTTAAATGCACGTGTAAATGAACAGAGAAAAAAAATTGCACAAACCACTGCAAGCCGTTTAGAACTTTTACAATTGGCTCAACAACTTGCTAAAGAAGCTAAAATTCGCCGTAAAAATAATCAGAAAATCTTTGTCTTAGATTTTAAGGGGGATATTCAAGCTTCAGCGGTTGAAAATATACGAGAAGAAATTACTCTCATTTTAGCAACTGCTAAAGCAGGGCGTGACCGCGTTGTTGTTCGCCTTGAAAGCCCAGGAGGCATGGTACATGGCTATGGTCTAGCAGCAGCTCAATTGGTGCGCTTACGCGATGCAGGCTTCCATCTGACCATCTGTGTAGACAAAGTGGCAGCAAGTGGCGGCTATATGATGGCATGTATCGCAAATGAAATTATTACAGCACCATTTGCTATTGTTGGTTCAATTGGTGTAGTTGCTCAGGTTCCAAATTTTAATCGTCTTTTAAAACAACATAATGTTGATTTTGAGCTTTACACAGCAGGGCAGTATAAGCGTACTGTAACTATGTTTGGCGAAAACACCCCTGAAGGTAAAGCGAAGTTCGAAGAAGAGCTTCAACAAACTCATGTGTTATTTAAGCACTTTGTTGAAAAGTATCGACCACAGCTTAATGTTGATAAAGTCGCTACAGGTGAACATTGGTACGGTGAAGATGCGCTTAATCTCAACCTTGTTGATAAATTACAAACATCTGATGAGTATCTATTAGCGTTATTAGCACAGCATGATGTCTATGTGATTAACACTCGTAAGAAAGCAACCTTAGGTGAAAAGTTGGGTTTGCAAGCGGCACAAATGGCAGATAGCTTGATTCCAGCTGTGATGAGCAAAGTGATGGAAAGCCTTGCAAAAGCAAATACAACTCTTGTGCAGGTGCGTGATCCAAAATTATAAGTTTTTGTGATTCACATTTTGATAAAAAACCAGCTTAATAGGCTGGTTTTTTTATTGAATTAATAAATAAATCCAGTTTTTAAAATATCTCTAACTTTTTAATAAAAATTCAAAAATAATTATTGATAAATATACTTTTTGAATTGTGATAAACCAATGGTTTTGATATTTTAAACACCAATAAAATAGCTTTTAGATGAATCATTTAAAAAGTTAGACATTTAAAAATATAACTGAAATTCAGGATAGGAAATAATGACAAGAATAATTGTGGCATCCAAAGAGGGTTTGGACGTTCTGCAAGATGGTCAGCTCAATAAAGTTGTGTTAAGTAAACCTTCTATTATTCAAATTGGTATTAGTCAAAAAGATATAGCATCAATGGAAAAGCAGGGGGGCGGCAGTCTAGTCATCCATTTAAAAAATGGAGAAACCCTTGTTTTAGAAAATTTCTTTAATGAAGCAACGAATACAACAGACCATTCACTTGTTTTTCCAACTGAACATGGAAAATTTGTTGAAGCACAATTTGATGCACAAGGTAAGGTTATAGATTATACAGGTCTAAACCATGTCACAGATTTAGCCTACACAAGCACTAGCCAGCCAGCCTCAACAATGGCAGTTGATGATTCTCCAACTTTTTCGATGGGCAATGTGCTAAAAGCAGGCTTAGCAGTTTTAGCCGCTGAAGGTTTATACCTTTGGGCTTTTGATAACGATGACAAAGATGATTCACCTGTTGATGTCCCAAACACTGCGAAACCAACAGATTTAAAACTTGCAGATGATGCTGTTACGGTTACTGGTAAGGCAGAAGCTAATGCAAAAATTTATATTAAAGATATTGCTGGAAATACGGTAGCCTCTGGTGTTGCAGATGCAAGTGGTAATTTTACTATCAAGTTAGACAAGCCTTTGACAGATGGAAATAAATTAAATGTTTCTGCTCAAAATGGGGGCGGTAAAGAGTCTAGTGGTGCTGCTATTACAGGTGCAAAAGATACAATTGCTCCAGATGCTCCACAAGCTCAACTTAGTGAAGATGGTTCATTAGTAACAGGTAAAGCTGAAGCGAATGCAAAAATTACTGTATATGATGCCGCTGATAAAGTATTAGGAACTGTAACTGCGAATAAAGATGGGATCTTTTCTTTAAAACTTACTCCGCCCTTGACGAGTGACACAGGTGGTAAGGTGGTTGCAGAAGATGCGGCTGGCAATAAATCTGAGCCAAGTAAAATAATTGCAGGAAAGGATACCTTTGCTCCAGATGCGCCTTTAGTAGAAGTGAATAAAGAAGGCACAACAGTTGAAGGCAAAACTGAAGCCAATGCAAAGGTTCAAATCAAAGATGCTGATGGTAAAGTGATCGGAACTGGTACGGCAAATGCTCAAGGTGAGTTTCAAATTACACTTTCTCCTGCATTAAAAGATGCACAGAAGGCTACTATTGTTGTTGAAGATGCAGCAGGAAATACTTCTAAACCTTTAGAAATTTCTCCAAATTATGACTCTATTGCACCTGATAAACCAGTAGCTCAAATTAATGCTGATGGTACAACAGTAACAGGCACAGCAGAAGCTAATGCAAAAATTGAAGTTAAAGATTTAAGCGGCAAGGTCATTGGTAGTGGAACCGCTGGTGCAGATGGGAAATTTACAATTTCTATTTCACCAGCCTTAACTGATAATAAGCATGCCTCTGTATCAGCTATTGATAGTGCCGGAAATAAATCTGATGTTCTTGATATTATCGGCACTAAAGATACTACGCCTCCTATCAAACCTGTCTTAAATAGTGTGGATGATGATGTGGGAGCTTTAAAAGGGGCGATTACAGCTGGTTCTGAAACAGATGATGCAAGACCAAAACTTACGGGATCAGGTGAGGCAAATGCCACGCTCACTATTTATGATAATGGCGTTGCTATTGGAATTGTGACCGTAAGTAGTGGTAGATCGTGGACGTTTAGTCTTGATAAAGATTTAGCCCTTGGAAAGCATACAATTACTTTAATTCAAACAGATGCAGCAGGTCTTACCAGTGAAGTGAGTTCACCATTTACCTTTTATGTGGTCGCGCCAAAGACCGCCAGTTTAAGTGATGCAGCAGTTGATACTGCTCATGTAGAAACTGCATCTGTTGCGGATAGTGTTGGGTTAAATACATTAAAGTTAGAACAAAATACAACGAATGAAACCCATAGCCAGCAGCAGAAATCTGTGTTATTAGATGATTTATTAAAAAGCTCTTCACCTGATGCTTCTGACCCGATCGCAAAACTTTTATCTGCAACAGAGTCTAAACCTGTGGTGAATGAGCAGAGCGATGTAAATAACACAGCTAGTGATATCACAACCAATCTAGATCAACTTCTACCAAATGCGACTTCTTCAGTTTTATCAAATCTTTTAGATCAAACTTATCCAGTAGTTTAAATATCCTTTAAAAAAAGCGCTCATTGAGCGCTTTTTTATTTATGAATGATTTATTTTAGGTGTTTTTATAAGAGCAGCAACTCCATAGATTATTGCTCCAATAGTTGCTAACAGCATATCTTTATGGGCATCCCACATATCGCCTTGTTGCCCATTATAATTTTCGGCTTCTTCTGGAGATAAACCAATAGCAATTGCCCATTCAATGAGTTCATAGAAAACACTTGATGCCATCACAAATTGAATCACAAGTAAAAACAAAGTAAAAGGTCGTGCGGTAGGCAACCAAACCTGAAAAACTCGATAAATAAGAGGGTAAAGCAAAACACCATAGGCAAGATGAACTAAACGATCATACATGTTGCGGGACCACCCCATGTATTGATCTAGATTAAAATGGAATATCTGTTGAATCCAGTCATTGTAAGGAACGTATGAATACAGGTAGTGTGCGCCGATAATGTGAATCAGTAAAAATAGTAAGTAGAGAGTAAAGCTTAAAAAATCGAGGCCAATCTTTTTAAAAATAATAAATAGTAGAACCAACATAAAAACAGTTCCCACCTGATGAAGTAAGTAAGCTTCAAATTCAAGGGGCTGAATGCCTGACAGTATAATGGCAATAAAAATAAGACTAAGAGCAATATAGTGTTTAAGTTTGAATTGTTTTTCGATCATTTTATAAAGGCTTTATTGTGATTTATATTAGTGTAATAAAAAAGCGAAGCCTAAGCTCCGCTTTTTATAAACTTTTTAATTAGATTTTGCTAATTAAATCGTTAATTTGTTTTGCTTGTTCTGCTGCATTACCTGTATAAGTTGCAGGAGTAAGTTCAGCTAAACGCGCACGTTCTTCGCTTGGTACTTGAGAAAGTTCATCACCATTTACGAAGTTAACCATCATGTCGCGAGTCATTGCTTGACCACGAGTTAATGCTTTTAACTTTTCATATGGCTTTTCAACGTTATAGCGACGCATAACAGTTTGAATTGGCTCTGCTAACACTTCTTGAGCTTGGTCAAGATCTTCAAGTAAACGGTTTGCATTGAGCTCAAGTTTACCAACACCTTTTAGACAAGCATCAAAAGCAATTAAACTTTGTGCAAAACCAACACCCATATTACGAAGTACAGTCGAGTCAGTTAAGTCACGCTGCCAGCGAGAAATTGGTAATTTTTCGCCTAAGTGTGCTAATACGGCATTTGCAATACCTAAGTTACCTTCAGAGTTTTCAAAGTCAATTGGGTTAACTTTGTGTGGCATAGTTGAAGAACCAACTTCACCATCTTTTAATCTTTGTTTGAAGTAACCTAAAGAAATGTAACCCCATACGTCACGGTTAAAGTCGATTAAAATCGTATTGAAGCGGCGTAGGGCATCAAACAACTCTGCCATGTAGTCATGTGGCTCGATTTGTGTCGTGTACGGGTTGAATGCTAAACCTAAAGATTCAACAAAAGCTTGAGCATGTGCAGCCCAGTCAACATCTGGGTAAGCAGAAAGGTGAGCATTGTAGTTACCTACAGCGCCGTTGATTTTGCCTAATAGTTCAACATTTTCAAATTGTTTGATTTGGCGAGCTAAACGGTATGCAACGTTCGCCATTTCTTTACCCAAAGTTGTTGGGCTAGCCGTTTGACCGTGCGTACGTGACAACATTGGTTGTTCAGCATGAGTCGTTGCTAAAGCAGAGATCGCATTTAAAATTTGCTTCATGCTTGATACTAAAACCTCACGGCCGTTTTTAAGCATCAATGCATGAGACAAGTTGTTGATGTCTTCTGATGTACATGCAAAGTGAATAAATTCACCCGCGTTTTGTAATTCAGTAATACCTGCAATTTTCTCTTTTAAGAAATATTCAACAGCTTTTACATCATGGTTCGTTGTACGTTCAATTTCTTTAATACGGTTTGCATCTTCTTCAGAAAAATTGCTAACAATGGCATCTAAAGCTGCATTTGTTTCATTTGAAAAAGGAGCAACTTCAACAATTTCTGGACGGTTAGAAAGCGCTTGTAACCAACGCACTTCTACAGTGACACGAGCATGGATTAAACCAAACTCAGAAAGAAAAGGGCGTAGCGCATCACATTTGCTGGCATAACGTCCATCTAATGGTGATAGTGCGGTTAAAGCGTTCATAACGATTCCTTAATGTTGGAATAAACATAAAACCAAAAATAATCTCTTTACAGTCTTAGATGACTTGGTACTGTAAACGAGCAAGTGCTTGAATATCCTGTAGCAATTTACGCTTGCTAAAAATCATGTTCCACGAACTACCACCGAGTTGTCGCCATAAATGGGCCATCTGCAAGCCAGTAAACAGACAAGCACGGATGCGGTTAGTATGGTTGGTATCTTTAAATGCTTCTGCATTACCACGAACGAGAATGCGGGGGTTAATCTGCCCAGCAGTATCAACATAAGTTTGAGCCAAATTGGCTAAAATGCTTGGATGTAAATAGTTATTATCAAAAAAAGAAAGCTGTTTTAAAATCTTTTGCTGAGCTTTTTCAATGATTGCGACATATTCTGGGTTGCTATAGACCTTCTTTTCTAATTGTAAAAGTGACATCGCGTATGACATTGGAAGCTTAGCTGTGCCCATTTTGGGAAGGCGAGATTTAGGCATATTTGTAAAAGGTTGAGTAATACAATTTTCGAGTGTTTTAAGCCCTAAAGAAATATCTGCCAACTGATTAAAAAAATCTAATGTTTGAACACCATTGTTGACTGTAGGGCGAATATTTAAACTCGCTTTGATTAACAGCTCAAAATAGAAGTTACCACTTTCACCAATACTCTGCTGACCCGTTAGGGCTGTCATATGCGTGAGCTGGGTAGCCTGAAATACCCCAGCCAAGGCAAGGGCACGGTTTTGGCGAACATTCAAGGCTTGTGATTGTTGAAATGGTAACTCCACCATGCCATTCATTCCCTTAAATAAAATTTGGTGTAGGGGCATTTGTATGGTGAATGACACCCCCGCCTAAGCAAACTTCATCTGAATAAAATACAACGCTTTGACCCGGCGTAACAGCGCGCTGAGGTTCATCAAACTCAACTCGTACACCGTGTTCACTATTTTCATCATTAAAAACTGTACATGCCTGATCAGGTTGGCGATAGCGTGTTTTAGCTGTACAGCGTAAACCTTCAGCTGGAATATTCTGTTCACCAGCTACCCAGTCAATTGACTCACTCCAAAGCTGTGTACTTTGCATGAGTGGGTGTTCATGTCCCTGACCAATAACGAGGCGGTTATTGGCAATATCTTTATGTAGTACGAACCATGCACCTTCCGCTGCACCTTTCAAACCACCTAGACCAATTCCGCCACGTTGACCGAGCGTATAGTACATCAGACCGTGATGTTCACCAACTTCTTTACCTGTATCAAGTACAATTTTTCCAGGTTGAGCGGGTAAATATTGTTTAAGGAAGTCATTAAATCGACGTTCGCCAATAAAACAGATCCCTGTAGAGTCTTTTTTCTTGGCTGTAGCAAGATCCAGTTCTTCAGCAATTCTGCGGACTTCTGGCTTTTCGATCTCACCTACAGGGAATAAGGTTTTGTTAATTTCTTTACCATGAACAGCATGCAAGAAATAGGTTTGGTCTTTATTACTATCTAAACCACGTAATAACGGTGCGTATGCTTCGCCTTTTGAGTTATATGCAGTTTCGCCTCGACGTGCATAATGACCAGTCGCGATAAAGTCTGCACCTAAAGTTATGGCATGATCTAAAAATGCACGGAACTTAATTTCTTTATTACATAAAATATCTGGGTTTGGCGTGCGTCCAGCTGCATATTCAGCTAAGAAAAGTTCAAATACGCGATCCCAATATTCCATAGCAAAATTTGCTGTGTGGAGCTTAATGCCTATTTTATCAGCTACTGCTTGAGCATCGGCTAAATCTTCCATTGCCGTACAGTATTCCGTGCCGTCGTCTTCCTCCCAGTTCTTCATGAAAAGACCTTCAACTTGATAACCCTGTTGAAGTAAAAGTGCTGCAGAAACAGAAGAGTCTACACCACCAGACATACCGACGATGACACGTTGTTGCATAGGACTAGGCATCCAAATGAGAAGTTAATGAGGTAGAGAAAGGGTGCTCATAAATAAGCGATAGAGGATAATGGTGGCCTTTCATGGCATCTTCAACTGCTTTTAGCACGAGCGGACTGCGGGCACGAGCAGATTCTTTGAGCTCATCTGGTGTCATCCACACAGCAGCTACAATATCTGTATCGAGTTGAGGATTACTTTCAACCTGAGTCACATGCGCTAGAAAACAGAAGCGATAATATGTACGGTCCGGAAACATGGGCGGGGTATAAGTATAAATACCGAGCAAGGCATCAATTTCAACATGATGACCGGTTTCTTCAAGTGTTTCACGAATGGCTGCTTCTGTTAATGATTCACCACATTCCACATGACCGGCAGGTTGGTTAAATACGGTGTGTACAAAACCTTCGCTATGTTCTTCTACAAAAAGATAGCGTCCGTCTTTTTCGACGACTGTAGCAACGGTGACATGAGGAGTCCATGCGGCCATAAAAAAGCACCATGATTTAAAAGACGTATAATACGAAATTTAGGGGTTTTTGGCTACGATAAGATTTTTATAAATCTTTTTACTCATCAAGATTTGTTCTTTTCCATAAATTATTAATACAATCTCTTTCAGCAGTTTGGCCGTAATCAAGATCAAAAACTTCATTTAAGCTCGAATCTCTTAATATCATTTGTTCTAAGGTAACGAGACGAATATCCTCCGGTTCCTGATTACCGGTTAGAAATTGCCAATCCCCATCATTATCATGAATAACTCTTAAAATAGGTTGATTTAAATCTAGCCATTGTCGAGTGGTGAAAATACCTAAATTTCTGGCCTCTCTAAATTTAAAATCAGCATTTCGATCTAGTAAGGGTTGATCATAAATCAACTCTTCCGCATATCCCTCTTCCCAAGGAAATTTGTCATTGCGATCAGTCCAGACTAATTGTAAAGCTAAGAAATTATTGTGTTGGTAATAATTCAGTGCTCCACCAAAATAATCCTCAATATTCCTGAAATCTACAGGTAAAAATTGGGCACGACTCTCTTTAAAAATTTTGTCATCATAATCTTGATAGGAGGTAATTTTTTCTCCATTTCTAATTAGATTTGCTACATCATTAATAATGAGATGAGCTAGATCCGTAGGTAATCCAAAACAAATAATTTCAGGATGCTGATAACTCTCATATAAACCCACACTGTAACTAAAAGAAGGTAAATAGTTCGTTGCACTAATTCCCATAACTTGTAATCCATATTCTTCAATATTGATTTTGATTTGATTTATTAGCTCATGTTCAGTAGGGCAATTATGGGTGTTATCTAAGCTCATTATTTATTTCTCAAAGATTTCTTATTCTTGTAAGTGCAATATGCATGTCCATTAAACTAAAAATAGCAAAGTTAGACTTCACTATTTTTATGATTATTTTGTACTTTTACATAATGTCTTGCCGAATAAGGAAGAAACGCTAATTCTTTTTCGGTCAGTGGTCGCACTTGCTGTACAGGGCTTCCTACATACAGATAACCACTTTTTAAGACTTTACGCGGTGGAACCAAGCTTCCCGCGCCAATCATTACATCATCTTCAATAATCACGTCATCTAGAACAACGGTATTGATTCCGATTAAAACACGGTTGCCGATGGTGCAGCCATGCAAAGTCACATGGTGGCCAACCGTTACGTCTTCACCAATAATGAGAGGCGAACCGTTTGGTTTGGCATCATTTTTATGACTAACATGCAACATACAATGGTCTTGAACATTACTGTTTTTACCAATTTGAATGCTATTTACGTCACCGCGAATGACTGCAAAAGGCCAGACAGAAACATTTTCGGCTAAGCTGACTTCACCGACTACAACAGCCATGTCGTCGATATAACATGTTGTATCAACTTGAGGGCGGTGTTCAAGATAAGGACGTATGTTCTTTGCCATGAGAGGGATCAACATAAAATTTAGATGAATTATAAAATAAAAAAGCACTCAGACTAAATAGCATGAGTGCTTAATTCAACTATTCAAAAATTAGAATAAGTTGCTGAAGAATTGTTTAACATGGTCGATTAAGCGTGCAAAGAAACCTGCTTCTTCAACTGGCTTTAATGCAACTAATGGCTTTTCAGCAATGACTTTGCCGTCTAGGCTAGCAACAAGTTTGCCCACGACTTGGCCCTTTTGAAGTGGCGCATTTAAGTTCGGTTGAACCACTAACTGAGTTTTAATACCGTCAGCTTTACCCTTAGGCATAGTCACACTGAAGTTTTCAGCTAAACCCACTTGAACTTCATCTTCTTTACCAAACCAGACTTTCGCTTTTGCAAGAACCTGATTTGCTGGTTGAACATTTGCAGTTTCAAAGTTTGCAAAGCCCCAAGCCAATAAAGTACGTGTTTGATCTGCACGTTCAGCCATGCTTGGAGTACCAAAAATCACTGAAACTAAACGCATTGGACCGCGTTTACTTGAAGTCGTTAAGCAGTAACCAGCTTCATCTGTATGGCCTGTTTTTAAACCATCTACACTTGGGTCTGTGTAAAGCAAGGCATTACGGTTACCTTGTTTAATACCATTAAAGGTAAATTCTTTTTCAGAGTAGATTGGGTAATATTTTGAGCTGTCTTTAATAATATGTTGTGCTAAAACTGCCATATCTTTTGCAGTTGAATAGTGGCCTTCAGCTGGCATACCAGTCGAGTTAACAAACTGAGTATTTACCATGCCGATACGTTTTGCTTCCTGATTCATCATGTGAGCAAAAGTGCCTTCATTTCCGGCAATATGTTCAGCCATTGCTTTTGATGCATCATTACCTGACTGGATAATAATACCACGGAGCATTTCTAGAACAGTCGCTGTACCATTTAAAGGGACATACATACATGATTCAGAGCTGCTTCCTTTACACCATGCAGATTCGTTCATACGAACCTGCTCATTTTCAGTCAGATCACCTTTTAATAATTTTTGTTCAATGATGTAACTGGTCATCATTTTAGTCATCGAAGCAGGTGCAAGCTTTTCGTTTTCATTTTTAGAAGCAAGAATTTGTCCTGTCTCGTAATCCATTAATACATAAGACTTATTATTTAATTCTGGCGGAGCTGATAAGACAGTTGCTGCATAAGAAAAGCTTGGCAAGAGGAGTAGTGCAGCAATAGCGCTTTTTCGAGTCATTCTATGTAATTCCAATATCTTGTATGAAGCAGAAGAGCCTAGCATTTTAGGATAAAGCAAAGCCGACTTCTATGGGGGAAGTCGGCTTTTTCAAACAGTATTGTAACTCAAGAGTTTTTTACTAATTTAGTTTTGCGATTGATATGCTTTCACGTCTTGGCAGACTAAAGTGTTTTGCTCATCACCCGCTGCTTTAGCATCTTTACGTGCTTCTTTTAAGTATTTTTTGAAGCCTTTGTCTTTGCTGCGTTTTTCTAATGCAGAGACAGCGTCAGTTTCATTAGGTAGATAGTCTTTAACTAAACGTTCGTAACCTTGCGCAAAATCAGCATCTTTTTTGCCAATAAGACCTGGGCAAATTTCAGAGAGTACTTGAATTGCAGCTAATTCTTCAGGAGTTATGCTTTGTTGTGGAGTTACTTCAACAACATTTTCATTTTCGGTTTTATTTTCAGCCGTTTTTTTCTTGTCAGCAGCATAACCCACTGTTGCCATGCTCATAAGTAAAACCAAAGAGAGCGATTGAACTAAGCTTTTCTTCATAAACATCGATAACCCGAAATAAAAAATTTAAATATGTCGATAGCTTAACCAATTTGTAGGTTAAGAAAATGGAAAAAATGTATTGTTATGTTGGTTTTCTGCTTAATACTAAGCAGAAAACCTCAATAAATAAACCTCTACTCTAAAAGAGCAAAAGATCTATTCTTTATAATTGACGATCTCCTCACAAAGCTCATGTTGCTCATGATGGTCCATTTGTTTTGAAGCTTGACGTGCTTCATTTAACAAGGTTTTAAACTCTGCATCATGTTGTAGGGTAGTGAGAGTAATTGATTTATTTGAATAACCGTTTAGATACATCGCAATAATTTTTTGAGTATTTGACTCAAGTTTTTTATTTGTTCCCACGAAAGCTGGGCAGATTTCCTGCAAAACTTGCGTTGCGGCAATGTCATCTTTAATTAAGCTATCAGCCTCTTGTGTTGAGATATTCTCATCCGCAAAAACAGCTTGCGTACACAATGTGATACTGATCCCCAATACCTGAAAAAAAGGAGCGAAAGTTTTCATTTTTTCACAATTTTATAATGCTATGGAGGCATAAATATATATAATTCAACGAATAATTCAATTGTGAAAACCTTTAGGTTTATTTGTAGAGAAAGATTTTAGTGAATATTTTAATTGCGAATGATGACGGTATCTTTGCACCCGGTATACAAGCTTTAGCTGAAGCATTAAAACCACTTGGCCGTGTGGTTGTGGTTGCACCAGAAAGTGAAAGAAGCGGTTTTTCAAGTGCGTTAACATTAGATCGACCATTGCGCCCAATTCAAATTGCCGAAGATGTATGGGCAGTGAATGGTACACCAGCAGATTGTGTTTATTTATCCATGAATGGTTTGTTTGATTTCGAATTTGATTTGGTGGTAAGTGGGATCAATAGTGGCGCAAACTTAGGTGATGATGTTTTATATTCGGGAACAGTAGGTGCCGCATTTGAAGGGCGTTTAATGAAGCAACCAGCCATTGCTGTCTCTTTAGCTGGCCCAGATGTGCGCGCTTATAACAATAAAGAAGATTATGCTCAGGCTGCTCAGTGGGTTCATGATTTTATTGCAAGCGGACTGCCAGCTCTGCCTCCAAGACATATCTTTAATATTAATATTCCTGATGTGCCACAGTTAAAAGGGGCACAAATTACCTATCAGGGACGCCGTGCTCAATCTAAACCTATTACCAGTCATGTCGACCCACGAGGGCGTCAAGTTTACTGGATTGGGTTAGCGGGCGAGGCAGTTACAGATCCGCAGCCTGACTTAAGCCAGATTCAGTCTGACTTTTTTGCAGTGGCCAATGGATATGTAAGTGTTACCCCAATTCAGATGGACGCAACAAATTATGCTGTTTTAGAAGACCTACAGCTAAGTTTGAGTCAATAATTTGCCTCGAATGTTATAACTTTGTGAATAAAGAAAAAGAGGAACGTGTTTCCTCTTACTTTTTTGTTACTCTTAGCCGAAATGATTTGTAGCATTTAGTGAGGGAGATCAATGCATTTAATTGGGCAACAAAGCAGAGTGAATATCCAAAAAGACAAAATAATGAAAATTATGCTGTTGTCTGTAGCTGTAGGTTTTACTGTGGCTATGGCTGGATGTGCTTCTAAACCGCAAATTAATAATAGTTCTCGCTATGCAATGGCTCCTAACTATTACACGGTTCGTTCAGGTGATACTTTAAGTGGTATTGCAATGCGTTATGGTCTGGACTATATCAGTATTGCCGAAATGAATGATATTCCTGCGCCATATCGTATTTATGTCAATCAATCTTTACGTTTGAAGAAAGGTTCTTCACCAAGAACGGTATCTACGCAAGTCATGGCGCAACCTGAGCAAATTAAGCGTCAAACCATTGCTTTACCAACAACACAGCCTGTTACTCCAGTAACTCAGCCTTCAACTACCGTACCATCAACGAATACTACCGTAACTTCGGTTGCACCAAATTCGAGCTTACGTTGGATAAAACCGACTAATGGGCCAGTAATTCAAGGGTTTAATTTGGCAAATAATGTCAAGGGAATCCGTTATGGTGGAAATCAAGGTGACCCTATTTATGCCGCAGCCGATGGACAAGTTGTCTATGCAGCTGATGGCTTAAAAGAATACGGAAATCTGGTTTTAATTAAGCATATTGATGGTTATATCAGTGCGTATGCTCACAATAGCAAGATGTTGGTGAAAAGTGGTGATAATATAACTGCTGGACAAAAAATTGCCGAAATGGGGTCTACTGGAGCATCTCAGGTCATGCTTGAGTTCCAGATTCGTTTGGATGGAAAACCGATTAATCCTATAAATCTTTTACCAAAATAGCTAATGCAAAAAAACTAGGTTTCCTCGTATAATGTAATTGGTTGCTTTCATTACAACAATAAGCATTTTTTATAAATTTAAAATTAGATTTGAGGAAACCTATGTTAGATCAGCTTCGTGCGATGGGTGTTTTTGCTTGTGTGGTTGAAAAAAGTTCATTTAGTGGTGCGGCACGTGAATTAGGAATTACAACAAGTGCGGTGAGCCAGCAAATTCGCTCCCTTGAGCATGAAATGGATGTAACTCTATTACATCGCTCCACTCGTAAACTTAGTTTAACAGAAGCCGGACAGGCTTTTTTTTCAAGCTGTCAAGAAATGTTGGCGGCTGCTGAAAGGGGAAAAATCAGAATTAATGAATTGAGGGATGACTTAATCGGGGATTTGCGTATTGCAACAACTCCTGATTTAGCAGTTCAACACCTCATTCCTGCATTATCTCACTGGATGTCAGCTCATCGCGGTTTATCTGTGCATTTCGAGGTTGGGCATCGCTATATTGATTTAATTGAAGAGCGAATTGATATTGCAGTACGAATGAGTTCTACTCAGGTAGAAGAGAGTAGCTCTGTCATTCCGATGGCTTTTGTCGATCAGATTATGGTGGCCTCTCCCAGCTATCTCAATCAATCAAGCCCGATTTTGCATCCAAATGATTTAAACAATCATGAGTTGCTTTCTATCAATGCAATGAGCGAATCACGTAGTTTTAATTTTCAACATGCCAAAACTGGTGAAAAATTAAATATTGAAATGATAAGTCGTTTGCAAAGTAATCATTTGCAAGTTGCGAAAGCGTTATGTCAGCAAGGACATGGTATTGCCCGAATTTTATATTTAGATGCTCAAAAAGAGCTTAAGGCTGGTACTTTAATTGAGATTCTTCCTGATTGGAAACTTCCCGCTTTTACTTTATATGCAGAGACCGCAAAGCACGATCAACAACCGATGAAAATTCAACGTTGTGTTGAGGCACTTAAACAATATTTTAGCCAGTTGGCTGGCGGACGAGCGATGCAGATCGTTCGTTAATTTTGCAAGTCTACAAGTAAAAAGGGCCTGCATTTTACAGGCCCTTTTTTATTACTTCTGTTTTAATGTGGCAACTTCTTCTGCATTTTCTTGTGGCAGATCGTCAGCAGTAAGTTCTTCATGCTTCTTAATTTTTTTCTTATTTTTCTTTTTCTTTTTTGGCTCTTCTTCAATTTCAGCACCATCTTCAATGGCTTGCCAATATTCAAGTTGTTCCATCACTGCTGCATAAATTGAATGTTTGCTGTATTTACCCTTTTTATCGAGTGCACCAACTGGACGAGCCATTAAAATTTCAAGTGCCTGATCAATCGTATCAATCGCATGAATATGGAATTGACCGCTGCGAACAGCATCAATAACATCCTGACGTATCATTAAATGCTGCATGTTTTGACGAGGAATAATGACACCTTGCTTACCGGTGAAACCTTGTAATTTACATGCATCATAAAAGCCTTCAATTTTTGCATTTACGCCGCCAATTGGCTGAACCTGTCCTAATTGGTTCATAGAGCCGGTAATCGCCCATGATTGATCAATTGGTATCTGGCTAATCGCAGAAATCAACGCTGAAAGTTCAGCAACAGTGGCACTGTCACCATCGACTTGACCATAGCTCTGTTCAAATGCCAGCGCAGCGGAGAAATGTAAAATCTGTTCACGGCCAAAGTGAGCTTTCAAGAAGCTAGACATGAGCAACACGCCTTTAGCATGAAGTGAACCACCAAGTTCTACACTACGTTCAATATCAAGAATATCACCGCCACCTTGATAAACAGATGCTGTTAAACGTGAAGGCAAACCAAACTCAACATCTGCATAATGAATAACAGAGAGGGCATTGATCTGACCTAAACGGTATCCTGACGTTTCGATTAATTGTGTACCACGTGAAAGATCTTGCCAGTAAAGCTCTCTTAAATAGCCTAAGCGATATTGTCGATGTTGTAGAGCTAGGTTGATATGCTGTTCAGTGACGATTTTATCCTCGGCTTTAAACGCATGGTGGTGCGCTTCCCGAATAAGGTCACCTAGAGTAGATGCATGTAATGATAATGAGCTTTGATCTTCTGCTTGGCGGCTAGAATCAGTGAGTAAAGCTGCTAAAGCGCTACGATCAAATGGTAATAATTTATCGGCTTGCACATAGTCAGCAATCAACTGCATATAAGCTTGTTCATTCGATTCATTACGTTGAAGAGTATCGGTAAAATCTGCACGAATTTTAAAGACACTACCAAGTTCCGGTTCAACCTCTAAAATTTCATAATAAATTTCAGGCTCAGCCATTAAGATCACTTTAATGTCGAGCGGAATTGCAGCAGGTTCAATCGAAATGCTACCGGTTAAAGTCAGCATATGTTCGAGTGATGATAATCTAAGCTGCCCAGATTTAAGAGCGCGTTTTAAACCTTGCCAAGCATATGGTTGTTCTAGTAGCTGCTCAGCTTCAAGCATTAAATAGCCACCATTGGCTTGATGCAATGAACCAGGACGAATCAAGGTGAAATCTGTGATAATTGTGCCGTTATGGGTGAGCTGTTCAACGTGACCAAGTAAATTATAGTGTGTTGGAAAGTCTTCAAAAATAACAGGAGCGCCACTATTTGGTTTATTTGCAACAATCACATTGGCTTGATAACGTGCAGGAACACGATTGAACATAGATGGAGTAAAATCATCTTCCTCTTGTTCTAAAATCAGTTCAACATTATCAATAATATCTTGAGCATATTGTTTTAAGTAATCTTCGAGTCCTTTAACCTGACCATATTTATTTAAAATAAGATCCATTCTTGGTATAACGACTTGCGTTGCAATATCCCGATTTAACACAGACACTTTGTCACGTGCATCATCTTCTAAATCACCCAAATGTAGACCAAGGCGATCCAGCTTTTTATCCATATAACGGATATTGGCAGCAATTTCAGCGCGTTGTTTACTATTTAACGCATCAATATCTGTTTGGGTAAGTTCTTGAACTTGATCATCTTTAATTTGTACGGGTACAAAACCGTGTTTCTCATTACGAGAAATAAGTTTTAAATCGAGTTCTTCACCTTCTTTAGTCAGTTCAACAAGTGCTTCCTGTTGTACATCACCTGTTTCCTGACGGATGCGCTCAATACGGTTATGATAAGTCTCTGCACTAAAACGGCGTTCAAGTTGTTTTAAAATAATTTGCCAAGTTTGATCATGTGCCTGTTGAAACTTAGTTCCTTGACCTGCTGGAAAACGTAGGGCAATAGGTTGACGTGCTTGTTTAAAATTATAGACATACACCCAGTCATCAGGTGTTGGCATTGTTTTAGCGTGCTGCTGTAACAAACGTTTGATCATGGTACGTTTGCCTAAACCAGCAGTTCCTACAGCAAAAATGTTATAGCCTGAGTAGGGCAAAGAAATCCCTGCCTCTACAGATGCTTTTGCACGATCTTGACCTAAAAAATTATTAAGAGGTTTGATGCGTTTTGTCGAAGCTGGGATTTTTTCAAAATCTGGGATATGTGTCAGTTGTTCAGGTTTTAAAACGGTCTTATCTAAGGTCATTTTTATATCAGGTTTCTCAAAAGCTGAAGGAAATGCATTTACGGTGACGTTTGTGGTGTTTGTTTTAGCGAGTGATAAAGTTGAAATAGTCACTTGATCAAGTTTTTGTGTCACTGTTGATATCCAGCAAAAGAAAACGAAGGTTGAGGCCTAAAGGTATACAGGTTTAGCATAAAATATCAAGCAAACTTGCGGTTTTTATCGCCAAACCCAAAATGTTTGCATAAAGAATCTTGAAAGCAATTGTAAGAAGGGTTTGAATAGGCACATTTATAATTTATGGAAAATAAAAAACGAATGACCACACAAGCTTCGGGTTGGGTCTCGGCTTTTAAAGCATTTTTAGATCGCCGTGCATTGATTATGCTGTTTCTTGGTTTTTCTGCCGGAATTCCAATTTTATTAATTTTCTCAAGTCTCTCTTTATGGCTCGGAGAGGCAGGTATTGATAAAAGTGCAGTCACTTTTTTTAGTTGGGCGGCTCTAGGTTACTCTTTTAAGTTTGTTTGGGCTCCTCTCATTGATGAGTTACCTGTACCTGTTTTAACTAAGATACTAGGCCGCAGACGTGCTTGGTTGTTAATTGCGCAATGTTTGATTGTCCTTGCTATTTGTATCATGGCTTTTTCTGATCCAGCTTTAGGTCAGAGCTATCTGGTGCAAATGGCAGTAGGTGCGGTATTGCTTGGTTTTTCAGCAGCAACACAAGATATCGTAATTGATGCCTACCGTATTGAATTAGCAGAAACAGAAATGCAAACAGTGTTGGCATCTACCTATAATGCTGGTTATCGAATCGGAATGATCGTGGCAGGAGCGGGGGCATTATTTCTAGCTGCGCATTTGGGGACTGCTAAAGGTAATTACATTTACGAAGCTTGGAAAATGACTTATTTAACCATGGCAGGGGTTATGTTAGTCGGTATTGTAACGACGTTACTCGTTCGTGAACCTCAGGTAAATCGTGTTTATAAAAACTATAAGAGTAGTGATTATTACCGCTTGGTGTTTGTATTTTTTGTTGCGGTTATTTCATTTGTAGTCACCTATATTTATTCTGGACAGATAACAGATGCAATCTCGCAAGCTGGAAGTATAAAAGACAACGCGGCATTATTTGGTTTAGAAGCTTTAAGATTTTTAACGGCTACAGCTTGTGCCATTTTTGTGGGCTATTTACTGGTTAAATTTGGTGTGGTTAACCAGCAAATGGCTAAAGAGACATGGATTGCACCAATTCTAGATTTCTTTAAACGTTATGGTGTCAAACTTGCATTAGTCTTATTACTCCTCATTGGTTTCTTCCGTATTTCAGACATTATTGCAGGTGTTATTTCCAATGTTTTTTATCAGGATCTTAACTTTAGCAAAGAACAAATTGCCGAAGCAGTCAAAATCTATGGAGTGATATTTAGTTTAATAGGCGGCTTTTTAGGTGGCCTTTTAGCACAGCGTATAAACATTATGAAGCTTATGTTTGTCGGTGCAGTTTTGGCAAGTTCTACCAATTTAATTTTTATTGGACTGGTAAAATCTGGACAGCCATTAGATGTAGTTGATGTAAAAGTTGGTGAGCAAAGCTATAAAGTTCAGCCCGATGAAGTAGGCTTGTGGAAGCTTGCAGTACCAAGTTCTAGCTTTAATGGGGTGAAGCAAATTGAGGTGAAAGCTGCTTATGCCACACAAAATGGTGTAGCACCTGTGACTCGTACTCAACCATTACTCACGACTGAATTAGCCAAATCACCTCTACAAATTTTACCGATCATGGGTAATGATCAAATCTATTTGAAAGAAGGCGAAAGAAGTATTGTGATTCGAGGGCAATACTTCGGGCAAGCTTTAACCCCTACACAAAAAATCATAATTAGTCTTGATGGACAAAATTTTGATGCAAAAATGTCAGATGAAAAAGGTATTTTTAGTGCAGCAATTGATGCGAAAAAATTAGTTGCATCGACCAGTAAAAAGCTTGATGTAGCTGTAGTAGAAGGCGAGCATAAAATATTTTCTGCATCCCATCCTTATGTCGTGAATTCAAATCTAAAAGCGACAAGTGAATTAGGTGTGAATATTGAACCCCTAGCTTACGTTGACCCACTTTCAGGTCAATCAGTTGAAATTAGCGGAAAGGTAATTAAACCATACAGTTCTTTATGGCTTTATTTTGCCATTATTGTCGACAATTTGGCTTCTGGCTTGGCGGGTGCCGCATTTATTGCATTCCTTTCAAGTTTAACGAGCGTGTCGTTCACAGCAGTTCAATATGCGATCTTTAGTTCACTCATGACGCTCACACCAAAACTTTTGGGTGGATATTCAGGTACCATTGTCAGTAATATTGGATATCCAAAATTCTTTTTGATGACTACTCTTATTGGTATTCCAATCTTGATTTTAGTGGTTTGGGTTGGAAAACTTCTAAAAGATCATCAAACACGTGAATCAGAAAAGGCAGGTGAATAAACATGCGAATGCTTCATACAATGTTGCGAGTAGGCAATTTAGAACAATCTTTAAAGTTCTATACCGAAGTATTAGGAATGAAGTTACTTCGTAAGCGTGATTATGAAGAAGGGCGCTTTACACTGGCATTTGTTGGTTATGGTGATGAAGAAACCAATACTGTGCTTGAACTCACTCATAACTGGGATACTTCAAGTTATGATTTAGGCAATGCATATGGCCATATTGCTATTGGCGTTGATGATGCCTATAAAGCATGTGAAGAAATTAAAGCACGTGGTGGTAAAGTCGTTCGTGAAGCTGGTCCAATGAAAGGTGGCGTAACGGTTATTGCATTTGTTGAAGATCCAGATGGTTATAAAATCGAGTTGATTCAACAAGATGCTGATGCAAGAAATAACTAAGTAAATGACTTGGACGATTTAAGATTTAGGTCTTAAAAGTCTAGCTTTATTTTTAGAGCCCAGTATGATGAATATCCGACCGAATGGTCAATTTATCAACTGGGTTTTTTATTTATCTAAAATAATCATAGGATGTGGCTATGTTGAAGTTATTGGCACTTGATCGATTTACAATTTTGTTGGTTGGAATGGTATTGCTAGCAACATTTTTTCCAGTCAATGGTCAAGCAGCGCAATATTTCAATACACTCACCACAGTCGCGATTGCAATATTATTTTTTTTGCATGGTGCGAAGCTGTCTCGTGAGGCTGTAATTGAAGGCATTTTGCATTGGAAAATGCATTTACTTGTATTCGCATTTACTTTTTTTGTTTTTCCAGTGATTGGTTTGTTGGCTAAGCCGATTCTGTTACCTCTATTAGGTCAACAGCTGTACTGGGGTTTTTTGTTTATGTGCTTTTTACCCTCTACGGTTCAATCTTCTATTGCATTTACATCAGTTGCAAAAGGGAATGTGGCTGGAGCGGTCTGTAGTGCATCTTTTTCAAATTTAATTGGTATGTTTATTACACCAGTGTTGGTGAGCTTTTTTATTTTAGGCCAAAGCCAACATGGGTTCGATCCGACTGCTTCAATTATACAAATTACATTGTTGCTATTAGTACCATTTATTTTAGGGCAAATATTACGTCCTTATATTTTTCCCTATATGGCAAAAGTTCCAAGTATTGTTAAAGCTTTCGATCAAGGCTCAATTTTGATGGTGGTGTATGGTGCATTCAGTGGGGCGGTAGTCGCAGGGCTTTGGCATCAGGTAAGTTGGAAAACCTTACTTATTCTAACGGTTGCCTGTTCAGTTCTTTTAACCATCATTATGCTATTAGCACTTTATCTACCACGTGTTTTGGGATTCAACCGAGCAGATCAAGTCACGGTTTTCTTTTGTAGCTCAAAAAAGACGCTGGCAAGTGGTGTGCCGATGGCGCAAATCTTATTTATTGGCCAGCCTTTAGGCATGATTGTGTTACCTATTATGATCTTTCACCAAATCCAATTAATGGTTTGTGGGGTAATTGCAAATTACTGGGCTAAATCTAAAGATTAATTCGCAAATAAAAATTATTTGACGTATAATCTTGTCCACTTGTTGTGCTTAGCTCTAACCCTAGAGGTTTCGGTGGGCCAAAAGAATGGTCTGTTGTGGTGTTGATCTGCTCATTTGAGCCTGTCCTCAACTTAGTTGAGAGTGATCAATTGCGATGGCAGCTTAAGCCTTTCTAAATTAGGAGTAATCGACGATGCGCGCCGATATTCACCCAAAATATGCAACATTAGTAGCAACTTGTTCTTGCGGTAACGTAATCGAAACTCGTTCTGCTTTAGGTAAAGACACTATCTACCTTGACGTATGTTCAGCTTGTCATCCTTTCTACACTGGTAAGCAAAAGAATGTAGACACTGGTGGTCGTATCGACAAATTCAAACAACGTTTTTCTGGTATGTCTCGCTCTATCAAGCGTTAATACTGCAAAACGAAACAAAAAACGGGCTTTATGCCCGTTTTTTGTTTGTGAACGACAAGACCATTATTGGTCTTGTACGTCTGTTAATCGATCAAGTTTTTTCTGGAAATAGCGGCCTTGTAAGAAACGTGCTTCTACATTCCAGGCGTTTGCAAATAAATTCATATCATTAAGATCGGCAAGCAAAATCCCTACTGGTTTTACAGTCAAATAGTTCAAAACCTTTTCTTGTAATTGCGCTAAACCAGCGTCTGAGTTTAATAGCTCGGTCTTCTTCGATTGCAATTTTAAATATTGAACATCAAGTTGTTGCAATATCGATTCACTATAAATAGAAGATGTGAAATCCCGAATTGAAATCTCCGCGCCATGTTGACGTAGGCGAGCTATGTGTTGCTGCACAATTGCAAGATGTGGCTGAATCGCTTGTTCTGAAAATTGTAAAACCAATGGGCTTTCTTGCTTACTCCCAATAATGGTGAGTAATTTGGAAATCAGCTCAGGGAATGATTTATCTTTAAGTAAGATATCAATATTCAAGTTAATAATCAGTTTAGCTTTCGGGTACTGCGTAATAAAATTATGTAGCTGCTTACTAGCCTCAACCAAGATCCAACGGTCTAATTGAATAGAAAGTTCGCTATCATCTCTTAATGCAGCTAAATCGTTTAAATTGTGCCACTGTTCATCTGCAATAAAACCGCTAGTCACTTCGTAGTTATGGGTTTCTTGATCATGCTTATCATAAATCTGCTGATATTTTAAATGGATTTCACCCCGTGCTAACTGTTGCTTTAATTGTTGCAATAAAGAGGCTTGCACAGGAGCATCAACATTCTGAAGGCTTAGATCAAGCGATATAGAAGAGTTGGCAGGCTCAGGAGAGATAATATCGATGGTTGGCGCTAGCTCAATTTCTGATTTCGCCTTAGGTAACTCTTGCTGACTTGTTTGATCAAGTAGCTTTGCAAAACTAGCTTCATCTAAAGGTTCAGTAATTTGGGCATAACTCAGCTTAAACTGGATCGAATAGTTAAGCTCATTAATCGCTAATAAATGCTCTTTTTGCAAACTTTGCAGACTCGCCAATTGGGAATTAAGGACTGTACTGTTTTCGGCTTGCAAAACGCCAAGATATGCCCCAAGTTCAAGATTGAAAATCGGCATTTGTGCCTGTTCTTTCAGGAAACTTTGCAGCTGATTAAAATATTGTCCAGGAGTTTGCCAATCGAGTTGAAATACACGTTCTGGGCATTGACTTAATCTAAATAAAACCAATGCATTTGCTTGAGCAGGGTGGGATGATAGCTGTCGATTAATCTGTTGCCAAGGTGTAATTAACCCATAACTCTTTTCAGAAAAAACAGTGTTTGCAGGTGTTTGTAAATCCAGTTGATAGTCAATGGTTAACTGTACGGCGTCTTCTTCCTGACTGGGAATAAATTCAAGTTTTAAAGCATTATTACCTGAAATTGCTGCGTGTTGACTCTGGATTTCAAAACGCGCCTGATCAAATTGACCTAATGAAATCTTCTTAAATCTTTGTTTAAAAATATTTAAATCATTGGGTTGTAAAACATCTAATATCGGCAGGCCAATAATCTCTTCTTCTTGCTTAAAGCCAAAAAGGTTGAGGTATTCTGTATTTGCCTTAACGTGCATGCCTTCTTGAAAGAGGGCGACAGCTTTATGGCTGTTATTGACCAATGTTTGTGTATGAGTGTGAATAGTCTCTAGTTCATTGGTCAGGCGTTGCTCGGTTTGCAATAAGTGGCTATACGACAAGGTCCGAATAAGCGTGATATAAAAATAATCTAATGGTTCTAATGGAACGACATCATAAATACCTTTATGAATATAGGTCTGATATTGCTGAGGTTGATAGTCTTCAGGTTGCAATAACAAAACAGGTAAATGTGGCTGCTCAGATGCTTGAATAAGGGAGAGGGTTTGTTCAATTTTTAGGTCGTAAGCACGACCAAAAATAATAGCATCCCAAGGCGTATTTAGCTGTTTTTCAAAACTTTTTAAATCATCAAGTAATAATGCCTGAACTTGATAATCATTCCCCAATAATAAATTTAAAATCTGGTTATAACGTAGCTGGTTGTCATCAATAATGAGTAAACGTGTTTCAGTACGTTTTAACTTTTTAGATAATAAAGAGTTTCTCACTTTAGTGCTTCCCATAAATCTTGACTGCTAGAGTTATTACCCTTTTTCATCATGAACTGATCAAGCAGGCCTTGTTGCTGCTCATTCAAAAGTTCGAAATGAAATTGAATAAAACTTTGAGTAATGAGTTGTGCTTTGAGTAGATACACTTTGATTTCTTCTGTCCCCAATCGTAAATGAATTGTTTGTTGCTCTCTAAAAATTTGTGAGCCCGGTAAAATTAATGTGTTTTGTATTTCTTCTAAATTTTGTGTTTGTAGTAATAGTGCAGGATGATAATTGCGCGTATGACGCTCAGCTTGAATATGCACTGCGCAAGGGAACATGGCCTGTGACAAAATCTCTAAACCTAACTCTAGGCTTTTTTCTGTCGACTGTTTAATCCAGCGAATGACCCCGCCACGCCATTGTCCATGCAAGGTTTCTTTAACTAAAATATATTCACCGGTTCTTAGATTTTTCGGTGCTTCCCCAGACCATTTAATACGATATCCATTGACACTAATATCGAGAACAGTGGTTTGATAAATGGTTTTAGTTTCACGACTTAAGCGTTGATAGGATGTCGTTTGTTGTTCTTTTTTCTCTAAATTGGATAAAACTTTAGACTCACTTTGTAAGTTGTAGTTATTGTTCAGTTGTAGCGTTTCTTCGAAATTTTTTGCTTTCGATAGATAGAAATGAGCCGTACTTAAACCAAAACAAATTTGTAGCTCTGCATTATATTCATACCGCTCATGACGACGTTGAGCCGTAGTACCTAAAATAGTTTGAACATGAAACTTTAAAGCTGGGCTTAAATAAAACTTTTCATTCTTGGAAATATATTGCGCATTTTTATGCATGGTTGCAGTGACATGCTCAAGTAAAGCCTGTGTGCCTATAAAAATGCTTGGGCTAAAGTTAGAGCTGCGTTTGGTGTTATAAACTGGTGGATGATCTTTACTTGGGTCGACCACATATTTCGTTAATGCTGTATCTTTCGGCAAAATATGAATCATTCTTGCCCAGTCAAAGCTACATTGAAATAATGCCTGAATTTCTGACTGACGAATTTGGTTGGTATTTAAAATATCGAGCAAAATCAGCTGAGCATAAGCTTGAGTAATATTTGCTAGAGGATGATGTATACCCTGAATATGGTTAATATTTACCAGATGATATTTATGTTGAACAGCGGTTTCATAGAGTTGATGTGCAATTAACCATTGCCCTTTGACCGGCTCACTATAGAGCATATGTTGTTGATATAAGAGACTGGTTAATTGTTTCAGCGCATGGAAAGTCGATAAAGTACGTGCCGTTTGCAAATTCTTTTTTTGTTTATAGGCAAACAGTGAAAATTTTTGATGTTGTAATTGCTCATGGCTATTTTTAGCAATATTTAAATAAATACTGGCAAAATAGCAACGGAGCAACATCGCTAATTCAATAATGTGTTCATTACGGTCTGTGCTAATAACACCTTGGTTAAAAAAGTTTTTTTCAAGGCTCGCAAGAACGTTATTAATAGTGGGGTGAAGCGTTTGTATGAGATCGAAACGCAAGGTTTCGCTACATTTTAATTCATTGAGCTCTAAAATGGCTGTGAATAATGCTTTTGACGTATCGCCGAGTTGCATAATAGAAAGGGTAGTGACCCATTCATTAAGATCTTTAATATTGGCTTCACAAAAGCTTAACCGTTCACGAGTGAGTGCGGTTTGATTGTGAAAAATGTCCGATAGTGCATTATTCATCATCACTTATTATATAACTCAAAATGTTGTAGCCCCAAAAAGCGGTGTTTTATTCTTTTCGCCCGCAATTTCCCTGACGAGTTTAGGAACCAAATACCCCGGTAGGTTCGCTAACACATCACGATATATATCATCTATCTCAGATGGTATTAAATCAAAATGTTGTGCACCTTTTACTTTATCTAAAACATGTAAGTAATAAGGCATAACGCGAGCTTCAAATAAACGATAACTTAAATCAATTAATGTTTGCGCAGAATCATTAACACCTTTAAGCAATACTGCCTGATTAAGTACAGTAATGTGCTCATCAGATAACTGCAACAATTTTGAACAGGTAAAGTCATCGAGTTCAGAAGCGTGGTTTGAGTGTACCACCAGAATAATACGCAGCCTACTGTTTTTTAATAAAGAAATAAGCTCTTCGTCGATACGGTTTGGAATAACAATTGGAACCCGTGAATGAATTCTCAGAATCTTAATTTGTTTGAGAGATGATAAACGTTCTAGCCAAAGTGCTAATTTACGGTTAGAAAGTGTAAGAGGGTCTCCACCACTCAAAATGATTTCATTAATGTGCGGATTCGCTTCAATATAATTTTTTATATTTAGCCAATCGTCATTTTTCGGTAAATTTTCTTGATAGGGAAAATGACGACGGAAACAATAACGGCAATGTACGGCACAAGCACCCGTCAAAGTCAGTAAAAAACGTGATTTATATTTATGTAATACACCGGGTAATTGATTTGCTGCTTCTTCACCTAAAGGATCAGTTACAAATTCAGGATGTTCTTCAAGCTCTAAATGATGAGGTAAAACCTGTAGCAAAAGCGGGTCAAAAGGGTCTTTAACGTTCATTTTTCCGACGAACGCGCGAGGAACCCGTAATTTAAACTGTTCAGAAGCCAGAATCGCACCTGATAATAGCTGATCGGTGGATAACTCGAGTAGGTTTAGCAACTCCAAAGGATCTGTAATAAGGTCACTCAGTTGCGATTGCCAGTTTTGCTCTTGGTATAAATAGTTTATCATTTGACACGATTAAGATAATGCAACAACGCATTATATCGCATAGTTGACTTGTTAAGTTTGGAGTGTGCCAGTCATGGCCAATTATTCTACAAATGATTTCAAGCCGGGCCTTAAGGTCATGCTTGACAGTAACCCATGTTCAATCATGGAAAATGAATACGTAAAACCAGGTAAAGGTCAAGCGTTCAACCGCGTAAAATTACGTAACCTTAGAACTGGTAAAGTTTTAGAAAAAACTTTTAAGTCTGGCGATACTGTAGAAGCGGCTGACATCGTAGAAGTAGAAATGGACTACTTATACAATGATGGCGAACTTTGGAACTTCATGGATCCTGTAACTTTTGAGCAAATCGCAGCAGATAAAACTGCAATGGGCGATGCTGCTAAATGGTTAAAAGACGATTCAAATGAAAAATGTACGATTATGTTGTTCAACGGCGTACCTTTAACTGTAAGTGCACCGAACTTCGTAGTATTAAAAATTGTTGAAACTGATCCAGGTGTACGTGGTGATACATCTGGCGGTGGCGGTAAACCAGCTAAGCTTGAAACAGGTGCGGTTGTTCGTGTTCCGTTATTTGTTCAGCAAGAAGATAGCGTTCGTGTAGATACTCGTACTGGCGATTATTTAGAGCGTGCATAATAGTTAAAAAATAAACTATTATCGAAGGGATGATGTAAATCATCCCTTTTTTTATGCGAAAGTATAAGAGGAAAAAAATTAAAGGAGGAGTAGAGTCACAAGGAGTGAGCAAAGAACAGTACATAACAATATAAAAATGCTGTAGTTATTTATTGAGAGGTTAAGAATGGACACAATGCAAGCGAAATCTACGCTTCCCTCCAAGCTAGTCTGGAGCCTAGTGGCAATTATAGGTGCAATTTCTTTTGGGATGCTGGCACTCAGTCGTGGTGAACATGTCAATGCGGTTTGGCTTGTACTTGCTGCAGCATGTGTATATAGCATCGCATATCGATTTTATAGTCTATTTATTGCAACTAAAGTATTTGAATTAAACCCAAGACGTTTAACCCCAGCACATCGTTTAGCCGATGGTCTGGATTATGTTCCCACCAATAAATATGTGCTTTTCGGTCACCACTTTGCGGCAATTGCCGGAGCGGGGCCATTGGTCGGGCCAATTTTGGCTGCACAAATGGGTTTTTTACCAGGGACAATCTGGCTACTGGTCGGTGTGGTTGTCGCGGGTGCAGTACAAGACTTTTTAGTTTTATTTATTTCAACGCGTCGAGACGGTCGATCGCTTGGTGAAATGGCAAAACAAGAACTAGGTTCTTTTGCCGGTATTGTTGTAATGCTCGGTGCGCTTGGGGTAATGATTATTATCCTTGCAGTATTGGCTTTAGTTGTGGTTAAAGCACTTGCCCATAGTCCATGGGGTGTTTTTACTATTGCAGCGACTATTCCAATTGCATTATTTATGGGCGTTTACATGCGATTTATTCGCCCAGGACGTATTGCTGAAGTTTCTATTATTGGCTTCGTCTTAATGATGCTTGCTATTGTCTATGGTGGACATGTTGCAGCAGATCCTTACTGGGGTGAGTTTTTCACCTTAACTGGAACACAGCTCACTTGGTGCTTAATCATTTATGGATTTATTGCTTCAGTATTACCAGTCTGGTTATTGCTAGCGCCACGTGATTATTTATCAACATTCCTTAAAATTGGCGTCATTCTCGGTCTAGCAGTCGGTATTATCATTGCATTACCTGAATTAAAAATGCCAGCAGTGACTCATTTTATTGATGGTACTGGTCCTGTTTTCTCAGGTAGTTTATTTCCATTCCTATTTATTACTATTGCCTGTGGTGCTATTTCTGGTTTCCATGCGCTTGTATCAAGTGGTACTACGCCAAAGCTCATTAATAACGAAGCGGATATTCGCGTGATTGGTTATGGTGGCATGCTCATGGAGTCTTTCGTCGGTATTATGGCGATGATCTGTGCAACCGTATTAGATCCAGGTATCTACTTCGCAATTAATGCGCCTGCGGCTGTACTTGGTACAACTGTAGAAACTGCCGCAGAAGCTGTTCGTAATCTAGGGTTTGTCGTTACTCCTGAAATGTTAACGCTGTTGGCACAGGAAGTTGGAGAAACTTCGATTTTATCGCGTACAGGTGGTGCACCTACGTTTGCAATCGGTATGGCACATATCATTTCGGAAATTTTCAATAGCCGTTCAATGATGGCATTCTGGTATCATTTTGCTATTTTGTTTGAAGCACTTTTCATCTTAACTGCTGTAGATGCCGGAACTCGTGCTTGTCGTTTCATGGTGCAAGACACAGTGGGTATTGTTATTCCTAAGATTAAATCTTCTAGTTCATTCTTGGGTAATTTGGTTGGAACAGCCGTAGCAGTAGGTGGATGGGGATTCTTCGTCTATCAAGGTGTGATTGATCCATTAGGTGGTGTCAATTCACTATGGCCTTTATTTGGTGTTGGTAACCAGATGCTGGCTTCAATGGCACTCATTTTGGGTACAGTCATTTTGTTTAAAATGAAAAAAGAAAAATATGTATGGGTGACGATCATCCCAACAATTTTCTTGTTTGTTACCTGTATGACTGCGGGTTGGCAAAAGATTTTTCACGAAAATCCAAAGATTGGTTTCTTAGCGCAAGCAAATAGATTTTCAGATGCAATCGCTCGTGGTGAAATTCTTAAACCAGCCAAAACTATTGCTGAGATGCAAAACATTGTGATGTCTAATCAGATTAATGCTGCGCTTTGTGGCTTCTTTATGATTGTCTCTATTGTCATGATTATTGCTTCAATTGGTATTGTGCGTCGTGCTTTAGCAAGCCCAACACCGACTGTAAATGAATCCCCAGCTGTATATGCTGATCCTGAAGTGGTCACCACCCGAGGAGAGTAATGATGAATTTTAAATTTGCAAAAAATGGAACTGTCATTATTGCGAAAATCATCAAAATGACGGTGCTCTCACAAAAAGAGCTATTGCTCTCTCCAAAGAACTGGTCACGCATTGCAACATTGTGGCAGCGTTTACAGCAAAGTTTTCGGTTGATGGTTGGAGTGCCAGATTATCAAACTTATCTGGAACATATGAAGCTTCATCATTCTGATTTAACACCAATGGATGCTAAAACTTTCTATCGTTATTGTGTCGATGCGCGTTATCCATCGGCTGGTGGTACTTTAAAGAAATGCCCTTGTTAAGTTGAGATTGATATTCAGCTAAACAAAACGGTATGTGGTTAAACCATGTACCGTTTTTCTTTTTTGGAAAATGAAAAAGAGTTTGCTTAAAGTCTGCTCATTTGTATTTTTTTCAATTGAAAATCACTTGTTTTGCTTTTGAAAAATGAATATTATGCTTTCCATCTTAGGTGTATAGCTCAGTTGGTTAGAGCGCTACGTTGACATCGTAGAGGTCTCCAGTTCGAGTCTGGATATACCTACCAAGACATTAAAGTCATATAAACTCAAATAGCTTTACATGACTTAAAAAGCCCTAAACTATAATGGCTTAGGGCTTTTTTATTGGTTTGTATAAAATAGTTTGAAATATAGCGATAAATAGAATTCTATAAATTTACTAATACATTTCTACTTCGCAAAACCAATATAACCCTAAAACTCTCCACCTTTATAAATTCCTCTTTAACAATCCCTTATTCATTATTTATCCTTACTTTTTAATGATCTAATTTAAAACAAATGTCATTTGCTTGACTGAAAAAGGGTAGAGCACTGTCCTTTGCCTGCCTACATTGAGCACAACTTGCTTATCAACACTCAGAATCCAGAAGATCACCCTATTTTATAAATAAAATAAATATATATATTAGAAAACTTGATTAATTTTATTTTTCGTATATAATGAACATAACTAGAAAAAGTCATGTTTGGTAAATCTTCTCTAAGTACCGCAGTATTAGTCATAATCCTTCGTTTTTTTTAGATTTTAAGCTCCATTCTTTATTATTTCGATGTTACTCATAACCAATAAACTGGTTTAAATTTAAAAAAATAGGATTTATTATGTCTAATTCAAATATCATGAAAGGTACTGTTAAGTGGTTTAACGAAGCTAAAGGTTTCGGTTTTATTCAACCAGAATCAGGACCAGACGTTTTTGCTCATTTTAGCGAAATCGCTAACTCAGGTTTCAGAACGCTTGCTGAAGGTCAACGTGTTGAATTCAGTGTTGCACAAGGCCAAAAAGGCCCAAATGCTGTAAATATTGTTGCTCTATAAATAATTATAAGCACTAATAAATAAAAGCACTAATGAGTGCTTTTATTTTGGTTTTAAAATAATTTTAAAGTTTTTTTAAGATTATAAGTAAATTTTAATTTAGGATATAAATTGTTAAAAATAAATGATTTAATTGCAAAATCTAAAAATGGTACAGAAATTTTAGTGTCTTTAATTCCTCTAAATAGAATACAAAATACACGTGAAGGTTTTAAAACTGTTGAAGTTGGTAAAAGAGTTCTTCTTTCCTCTGGAATTGAAGTCGATTTAAATTTAGATGGGCGTACCTTTTATGCGTCTATAAATCAACTATTTAAATTAAATGAAAGAGTCTGTTAAATAAAAATCAATTAATTATTGGATACTTAGGTAGATCCATTATTTCTGCCATAATTTTATAAGGATATCGTAATGCTTAAACAAAATATCAGTGTTAAAGACCAGTTTGGGATTAAATACGCCATTCAGGCAACAGTAGATAATTATTTCGCTAATACTCAATGTTTTTCTAATTTAAAATACATTACAGTTGAAGGTGAAGATATACGACCGGGTTTTGAAATGTTTTTTCAAAGTACTTTAAGTGGTAAAATTTTTAAAATTGATAAATTAAATTAATCTATCAACGCAGTATATTTAACGCGACTGGATAGGGTTCTTTTAAAAAATAGAAAACCTTCATGGCTCTACGGCACGTTGCAAATACTCAATTAAATAATAACTTTAATAATAAAGCGCAGGTGGTGGAAGCCGCACTAGCGCATTTCCATTCCCCAAATCCACATATTCCTCGATTTTATAAACTTCAATTTAACAATAACTTATTAATTATTTAACCTTACTTTTTAATGATCTAATTTAAAGCAAATATCATTTTGTGTGCTTGACTGCAACAAATGTGAAGCTTATCCTTTGCCTGCTGGCCACATTGCCAGTCGGCTTTGACAGGCTGAATAATAACTCCCGCATCAGAGCTTTCCTTCTGAGGAATACTCTTGTGTGGTGTGCAAACTCGTCTCTTTCCCGTAGCGGTAGGGTGATCTGACCCCATAAAGTTGGACAGTTAATTAAGCAGTTTTTAAAAACTGATTTCTATATTGTACAGGGGATAAACCTTGTAGCTTCACCTTGATTCTCTCATGATTATAATAATGAATGTACTCTTTTACAGTTTTCTCTAATTCATCAATTGATTGAAATTTTTCACCATGAAAGCATTCCGATTTTAATATTCCAAAGAAGCTTTCTATTACAGCATTATCCAAACAATTTCCCTTACGAGACATACTCTGAATTAAACCATGTTGCTTTAATTGCTGCTGGTAATGGGCCATTTGATATTGCCATCCTTGATCGGAATGGAGAATTGGTTTTTCATGTCGCTTAAGTTTAGCCAAAGCATGAATGAGCATCTCTTTTACTAACTCATAATTGAGTTTGCGTTGGATTCGGAACGTAATAATTTCCCCATTAAATAAATCTATAATTGGGGATAGGTAAAGTTTTTCACCATTCACATTAAATTCCGTTACATCAGTTGCCCATTTCTGATTTGGCCGATTTGCTTTAAATTGCCGTTGTAAAATGTTATCAGCCACCATCCCGACACAACCACTTTTATATGAGCGATATTTTAGTGCTCTGATCCTTGATTTGAGTCCCATAGTTTTCATGAGGCGATATACGCATTTATGGTTAATCATTATTCCTGCACTTTTCAAAGCAAGAGTAATTCTACGATAGCCGTAACATCCTTTGTGCTTGTGATATATCGACTTAATATTTTGTTTTAGCTCAGTATATTTATCATTGGAGCGTAGAGCTTTCATGTGGTAGAAATAAGTACTACGGGCTATCTTCGCGATACCGAGTAATAGTTTCAATGGATAGATATGCCTTAATTCTGAAACAACCTGAACACTGTCTGCGGTAGAAATTGAACTTAAGTACGCTGCTTCAGTTTTAAGGCTTTTAGCTTTTTTAAGAAAGCGACCTCTGCGCGCAAAGCTGTAACCTCATCAATGAGTTCTTGTTGAGACTTGTCTTTATCATCTCTGATTGGCTTAACTACTTTGATTTTATCTTGCCTAGTCATATTGGTATAAGTCCGTTTAGTATTAAAACCAGCAATCCCTTCTTTATGATACTGAGCTAACCATCTTCTTAAAATTGACGTCCCGCTCAGATTTAATCGTCTTCTTACTTCTCTTACGGGTATCTTATCAAGAAGCATTTGTATCGCATTGATTTTAAATTCTGGAGAATAATAAGTCTTTTTAATTTTAACATTAAGCCCATCAGTACCATGTGCTTTATAGTTTTCAATCCATAACCGGATGGTTTGGAGATCTACATTAAACTCTTTGGAAAGAATTTTATAGCCTTTACTCCCATCTAAATAAGCCTGAATTACTTTTAGTTTTAACTCTTTTGAATGCTTTGGAACTGGCATAGGACACACCTTATAAGTTTAAAGAGTCTAACTTATGGGGTGCAGTTCAGGACGGGAGAGGGACACTTTCGGGTGTGCTAGTTTGAGTTATTACTAGTCTGTCAACCTTCTTCCGTTCTGCCACCATAATTTTAATGTCTTGGCAGAACTCCCAATAAAAAGGAGTTGGCTTTGCACATTCATTATTTCTTGGCAGCCATTGCTAAAAGCTATAACGATACAACTTAAATTATATTTAGCAGCTTGATTACCTTTAGGGTTCTCAGGCTTTAAGTCATTACGGCTAAAAACTTATTTGAACAATAAAACTCGAGATGTGCCAAGCACAGTCTTTATGGCTTTGCTATGCCTTTTTTTCTCCCAAAAAGGGCAGTGGTTTTTGTATCTCATTTATATACAACAAAAATTTAATTTATAACGGTAAAACTATGCCACATTCAGATCTTCCATTTCGTGCTTTAAGCGTGCTTCATACCTCTCGATATCTTTTTAATAAATATGGCTTTCATAAAGTCGGGGTGGACCGCATTATCGAATCGTCAAAAACTCCAAAAGCAACTTTTTATAATTACTTCCACTCAAAAGAACGTCTTATTGAAATGAGCTTAACCTTTCAAAAAGATGGGCTGAAACAAGAGGTGATTTCAATTATTTATGTTCAAAAAGACTTAACTCTGCTTGAAAAGCTTCGCAAAATTTACTTTTTACATGCAGATTTAGACGGACTCTATCATTTGCCTTTCAAAGCCATTTTTGAAATTGCGAAAACACATCCAAAGGCGTATCAGGTGGTGATTGACTATCGAAACTGGCTTATTAATGAAATTTATAATTTGCTCTTAACAACCAATGCAAATGCTTCAAAGCAAGATGCACACATGTTCTTGTTTGTAATTGATGGGGCAATGGTTCAGCTTTTAGACCCCAATAAGGCAGGGGAAAGGGAACGGTTGTTGGATTATTTTTTAATGCAATATATTTAATGCAGATGAAAAGAAATATCTTTTAATTTAACTGCATCCGCCTGAGTGATGCAGTTAAATGATAAATATTAAGAAATTTCTAAAATTTTTTGGGCGATATATAAATCTTGTATAGATAACCCTGAACTGTCATAAATTGTGATTTGTTCCTGAGATTGCCTTCCTTGAGTGTTTGCTAAAAGCACATCACCTATATTCATTAAAATTGCAGATTCAGGGGCATGTTGGAATTCACCGATGGTTTTAGACTGGGTATTAAGGTCGCAAAATAAACGACTATGTAGAAATAACTCTGGTGGAAGTTCTTGTTTGCCTTGCTTATCAGACCCCATAGATGAAATATGAGTACCAGCTTTTACCCATTCTGCTTTAAAAAGAGGAGTTTGAGACGAAGTTGCTGTCACAATAATATCTGCTTGTTCACAGGCTTCTTTTGCACCAGCAATTTTAAGCTTAATCCCTAATGGTTTTAGGTCTTCTACCATTGTTTCGGCTTTATTTTGGTCGCGTCCTACAACCAAAACCTGATCGAAGTTTCTAATTCTCGCTAATGCCTCACATTCATATTTGGCCTGATTTCCCGTACCAAATATGGCTAATACTTTTGAATCTTTTCTTGCTAGTAGATTGGTTGCAACAGCATTAGATGCTGCTGTACGGAATGCATTCACTTTGCCAGCTTCGATGGCTGCTGCCATTTTTCCATTGGCTTGATTAAATAATAAAATGAGCGCGTTATGGCGTGGTAAACCATTTTTAGGGTTATCTTCCCAAAAAGAACCAACTTTAAGACCAGCTAATTGCTGGGTAGCAGATGATTTAATACTAAACGTATTTTTTGTATCAGATGCTTGACCATGAACCACAGGAAAACTTTGAGTGTCCAATTGAGTTGCAGCAATTAAAGCTTGATAAATCGCATCATAAGCGAGTTCATGATTGATGAGAGCGGAAGATTCGGACTCGGAAATAAATCTCATAACCATCTCCAAAAGTTGATGTTTAAATTAAGACGTGAACAGTTCGAGAGGTCAGTGCACATTCATGCCTATCCATGACGCTTTAAAAGAAATCATAGATAGACTTAAGACTTTTATTAAGCTGATAAAAATTCTACATATTTAGAAATATCGACGTTCCCACCACTAATAATGATGCCTATACGTTTGCCTTTTAATTCATGTTTCAAATTGCGTGCAGCCGCAAATCCAAGGCATCCTGTCGGTTCAACCACCATCTTCATTCTTTCAGCAAAAAACTTCATAGAAGTCACGAGTTCTTCGTCTGTTACAGTCAAAATGTCATCTACATTCTTTTGAATAATAGGGAAAGTGAGTTTGCCTAAGTATTGAGTTTGAGCACCGTCGGCAATCGTTTGGGGCGTATCAATATGAACAATTTCTCCTTTTCTAAAGGACATTTGCCCATCATTTCCTAGGGCAGGTTCAACACCATATATTTTACAATTAGGAGAGAGTTGACGGGCAGATAAGGAAGACCCAGCTAATAAGCCTCCACCACCTAAACATACAAAGAGGTAATCCAACTCACCAACCTCTTCAAATAGCTCTTTTGCAGCCGTTCCTTGACCTGCAATTACATGCGGATGATCATAAGATGGAATTAATGTCAGACCATTTTTTTCGGCAATCTCTTTTCCAATTTGTTCCCGATCTTCCGTATACCGGTCAAATTCAACAATAGTGCCGCCGTATTCTCGCGTCGCTGCCATTTTTGCAGCAGGAGCATCTTTGGGCATGATGATTGTTGCAGGAATACCAAGAATTTTCGCTGACAGTGCAATCGCTTGTGCATGATTTCCCGAAGAAAAAGCAACAACACCAGCTTTTTTTTGAACTTCATCGAACTGTGCAAGCGCATTCATTGCACCACGAAATTTGAAAGCGCCAACACGCTGAAAATTCTCACATTTAAAGAATACTTCTGCTTCAAATTCATTGTTAACAGTACGTGAAGTTAAAACAGGGGTGTTATTTGCAAAACCTTTTATACGTTCAGCAGCGGCTGCGACATCTTCATAAGTTGGAAGGGTTAAATTTTTCATAATTAAACCTAATTCTATTCAATGTTTTCGGATGCAAGATTTCGTATTGCTCAAACAACGCACAATATATTGACCTTGTTTAGATAAAATATATATTTTTAGATAAAATGTCTAATATTATTTTCTGATGTGATAACAATGAGATATAAGATTTTGATTTACATTAAGTTTAAAATTAGATAAAAAGTCTAAATTACTATTGCATACTTCACGCTAGGGTTTGAAATAGTAAGCAAGTCATTTGGAGGAAATACATTGGGAAATCGTGATAAACATTTACTCACTCAACTAGATACGATCGCGAAAGGGTTAAGTGAAACTCTATTTCCATTTTGCGAAGTTGTTGTCCATGACTTAACAAATCCTGAACATGCCATACTCTCAATACACAACAATTTATCTGGTCGAAAGATAGGAGATCCAGCAACAGAGTTAGGGCTGGCAAGAATTATGTCTCCAGAATTTCCAAATCTTATTTCAAACTATGCAAACCAGTTTGCAGATGGCCGCCCCGCAAAAAGTACTTCTATTGGTATTAAAGATGAAGAGGGCGAATATGTGGCCGCTTTATGTATGAATATTGATTTAACCCTATTTAGGGGCATGCAAAGCGCTTTAGACCAGTTTACTAAAATTGAAACTGACAACATTATTGAAAATTTGGAACCGAATGGGACTGAAGCAATTCGAAGATATATCGATCAATTTGCCTCAAAACATGCCACTACGCCGCGTATGTTAAAACTTAATGAGAGAAAACAATTAATACACGAGTTAAAGAATAATGGTTTATTAGATATTAAAAAGGCTGTGGAGACGGTTGCACAACATTTAGGTATATCAAGAGCGAGTGCTTATTTGTATGTGAAGGAAACTTAAAACGATTTTTTATAATTTATAAGATTCGAATAGTTTATTTTAATGTGTGTTTAGCTTGATCTAGGGGGTCGTTATTTGAAGTTATTTATTATTGTATTTATTGCAATTTTTTTCCAGTATTGGTCTGATTTGTTTAATTGCACTGCTTAGAAATTTAAAAAATTCTTCGTCATCTGGAGAGCATGATTACTCATCTTCTTCAACACATCATAATAGTTATCATCATAGCTCTAGCCATTCAAATGATTGTTCATCATCTTCAGATTCGGGAGGATGTGATGGGGGCGGTGGAGGAGATTAAAAAAGCCCTTTTGTTCAAAGGGCTTTTGATTAATTTAAGGTAAGTCGAACCAAATAAATTGACTCTCTTCAGTTGCTTGGATCGTCGCTTTATCTTCAAATACAAAGGCATCACCCGCTTTGACTTCTTGATCACCGATATGAATTACACCTGAAATAACATGAACATAATTCACTTTTTTAACGGTATCTACACTTAACTCGTGTCCTTTTTCCAATACAGCCGACTTTATCTCTGCATTTTGACGAATATGCATTGGTGCATTTGCGTCGGGACCTGCAATTAAGTGCCATTTGTTCGGGGCTTTACGTGGGTCGAGACTAATTTGCTGGTAATTGGGCTCTGCATCTCTTACATCTGGATGAATCCAGATTTGTAATAAATGTACAGGTGTATCAGTGTTATTAATTTCACTGTGGGCAACCCCTGTGCCAGCACTCATGAGTTGCCATTCACCTGCTTTAATCTGGCCTTCATTTCCCATGGTGTCACGGTGTGAAATTGCACCATCTAACACACAGGTTAAGATTTCCATATTGTCATGTGAATGCGTACCGAAACCATTATGGGCATCAATCTTATCGTCATTAATAACTCGTAAAGTACTCACACCCATATATTTAGGGTTGTACCAGCTACCAAATGAAAAGCTATGATAAGACTCTAACCATCCCGCTTTAACGTGTCCACGATCTTCACTACGATGTACGTAAGCATTCATGATCTAATCTCCCAAATTTTTTATTTATCTCTTGAGAAATATCTTAACGTTCTATAAAGGTCAGAAAAATAGGCTACCTGCAACATGTCGTTGCATAATTGATATGATTGTAGTGTTTTTTATTTATCTATGCATTTTTGATGATTAAAAAAAACCTGCCGTGAAGGCAGGTTTTTTAAAGAATATTTTGATTACTCAAGGAACTTAACAGTTACGCCAGAGCGTACTTTACTTCCTAAATCATTTGCATCCCAGTTAGTCAAACGGATACAACCGTGTGATGCTGTTTTAGAAATTAAAGATGGATTTGGTGTTCCGTGAATACCAAAAGATTTTTTACTTAAACCAATCCAGATATTACCAACAGGGGCATTTGGGCCAGGTGGTAAAGAAAGAGGTTTTAAGTTTTTACCTTGTACAAAGTTTGAAGGTGAATAGCTATACCATGGGTTACGAGCCACACCAACTACCTTGTAAGTACCGGCCGGAGAAGGCGTATCAGTACTGCCAATTGTTGCAGGAAATGAGGCAATCATTTGGTTCCGGCTATTAAAGAGATACAATTGTTTTGCGCCTTTATGGGCAATAATCAAATGAATATCTTCTGGTAAATCATTGCGCACGTTTGGAACAATGATTTTTTCACCCGCTTTTTTGAATGTCGCAGTTGGGTTTAATTTCTTTAAGAAACCTTCATCAATATGAAACTTTTCACCCAACATTTCGCTAACACGGGTGTAGTACAAACCTTTCATTTTTGCTTGTAAAGCATAATCAGAAGGGATTGATTGGGCATAAGGACCTTTTAAGTCAGCATCAGAGATCGTGTATTCAATAAATGCTGGCTTAGTTTGTTTAGCAACTAACGTATCCCAAGTTTCTTTAGTCAGTTCACCAGTAGCTGATAAACCATTCATTTGCTGGAATGAAGAAATTGCTTTTAATGTGTTTTTACCACTCATGCCATCAATAGCGCCTGGCGATGCATGCGCATTATTTAGCATTACGTGTGCACGTGCATAGACTGGAAGTTGGCCTTTGCCAATATTCTCAGACCATTCTGCCGAGTTTAAGCTATCTAAAGTCCATGATGCAGCGGTAGTCGCTGGAGTCGTAGACGCAGCAGCACTTTTAGCAACAGCTGGTGTAGACGCAGCAATGCCTGACTCTGCATTTGGGTCTTCAGTTTTCTGTAAGTTTTGTAATGTTGTTGACGCTCGATTTAGGTCATTTTGTTCTTGAGCAGTAATTTGTGTTGGAGCTTGAGCTTGTACAGTTGAAGCTGCATCTACCGCAAGAGGATCAATCGGATCTTCTACAGGAGCTGATACCTTTTTAGGGGCCATTGGTTGCTCAGTTGTTGAAGCGGCAAAAGCAACATTAGCAATAATACAACTTAAACTCATAGCGAGTAATGAGCGAACAAACATGTAATTCAACCTTAAGAATTTTCATATAAGCAATAGGGGATTGATCTAATCTTAAAGTGCATAAAATTACCAATAACTCATCTCTATGAGTCCAAGATTAGTAATTTAATGATTAAAAGAATAGTAATAAACCCCATGTAACATGTTGCAAGTATTGCAGAAAACCTCGCAGCTTGCAGTAGACTTTTGTGTAAATATGCATTTTTTAGTAGATTGACAAGTTTTTTGTGTGAAATTGAAATTATAAAAATACCTTTGTTTTTGATATGATGCTGCCACATAAAGAAGATAGAGATTGGTAATGACGACTTTGAAAAATGATCGTTTCCTCCGTGCTTTGTTACGCGAACCTGTAGATACCACGCCGGTATGGATGATGCGTCAAGCAGGGCGTTATTTGCCTGAATATCGTGAAACACGTTCAAAAGCAGGTGACTTTCTATCCTTATGTAAAAATACAGAGTTTGCCTGTGAAGTCACTTTACAACCTTTGCGTCGCTATGATTTAGATGCAGCAATTTTATTTTCAGATATTTTAACAATTCCAGATGCATTAGGCTTAGGGCTTTACTTTGAAACAGGTGAAGGACCAAAGTTCCATAAAACAGTGCGTACCGAACAAGATGTGGCGAATTTACCAAAGCTAAATGCAAAATCAGACCTTGATTATGTCATGAACGCAGTGAGCACCATTCGCTCTGCATTAGGCGGTCAAGTTCCACTGATTGGTTTCTCTGGTAGCCCTTGGACTTTAGCAACTTATATGGTTGAGGGTGGTTCAAGTAAAGATTTCCGTTTTACCAAGCAAATGATGTATGCACAACCCGAAGTTTTGCATGCTTTGCTTGATCATTTAGCAGACTCAGTTATTGATTATTTAAATGCTCAGATTGATGCAGGCGCTCAGGCGATCCAAATCTTTGATAGCTGGGGCGGGGCATTGGCACATCGTGAATATGTCGAATTCTCTTTAAACTACATGAATAAAATCATTGCAGGTTTACAACGTGAGAAAGACGGTCGACGTATTCCGATCATTGTGTTCACTAAAGGCGGTGGGCAATGGTTAGAGCCAATGATTAGCACAGGCGCAGATGCATTAGGTTTAGATTGGACTACGCGGTTAGATACAGCCCGAACTACGGTGGCTGGACGCCTAGCTCTACAAGGAAATCTTGATCCGGCTGTTTTATATGGTTCGGCAGCTTCAATTGAAAAAGCAGTGAAAGCTATGTTGGATGATGCATACGCAAATGGTGAAAAGACGGGTTACATTGCTAACTTAGGTCATGGGATTACTCAGTGGGTAGACCCTGCACAACCAAAAATCTTTGTAGATACAGTGCATGAGTATAGCGCTAAATATCTAGGATAGTTTTTGTGCAATATCTAACTTTACCGTTTCAATTTATCGGCAAGGCTGTTTCGGCAGCCTTGTTTGGTATTTTGCTATTAATTGCTTTTGCTTTAACAGCACCGATGGGAAGCCATGAATATATGGGTTTTTATCGTTATGATTATTTACTCATATATGCAGTGTTAATCCAGATCTGCTTACTCTATTTAAAACTGGAGTCATGGGCCGAAGCTAAAGTCATTGCTTTATTTCACGTCATGGCGATGGTCATGGAAATATTTTTGACTCATCCTGCAATTGCTTCATGGCAATATCCGCAGCCCGCCGTATTTAAAATTTTAACTGTGCCTCTATTTGCAGGCTTCATGTATTCGGCCGTAGGTAGTTTCTTCGCCCGTTCAATACGACTGTTTCAAGTTTCTTTTGAAAAGCTTCCAAGTTTTGGAACTATGCTATTACTGGCATTTTTCTCATATATAAATTTTATGAGTAAGTTTTTTGTTCCCGATATTCGCTATATTTTATTTGCGATTAGTATTTTTATTTTCTGGAAAACAAAACTTTATTTTCAAATAAATAAACATAAATTTAAAATCCCGATGCTACCGATATTATTAACGCTCGCATTTATCATCTGGATTGCTGAAAATATAAGTACATTTTATAAAATTTGGCTTTATCCAAGTCAGGTTGATGCTTGGCATATGGTGGGGTGGGGCAAGCTAGGATCATGGTATTTATTATTACTTTTAAGCTTGGTATTGGTTCTTAAAATATTAGGTAATCGAGATAATCAAGGTAATTGGAATTTAAGGTAATTTTTTCTTTAGTACTTTTCATCATATTGTTTATTTTTTAATTGCTAAATCGTAGCCTTCTCGCTATCTTTAATATTGTGTAATAAAAATTACACATAACAATACAAGACATAAGAAACAATCAATAATGATTTTTGGAGATATACATCTATGTTAAAAAAAATAGCTTTAGCTGCATTGTTAGCAGCTGGTTCAAGTGTTGCAATGGCTGACAACGATGTGGGTTGTGGTGTGGGTACACAAGTATGGGCCGGCAAAAAAGGAGTAGCGCCTAAAATTCTTGCTGCAACAACAAACGGTATTTTTACTAACCAATTATTAGGGATCACTTTCGGTACTTTAGGCTGCCGTCAAGGCGGAACAGTAACAGCGCAAGTTGTAACATTTACAAATGAAAATGCAGAAGCTTTAGCACGTGATATGGCTGTAGGCCAAGGTGAAAGCCTGAACGTACTTGCTGAGTTAATGCAAATTAAACCTCAAGATAAAGACCGCTTCTTTAAAATCTCAAAAGCAAACTTTGGTGAAATCTATTCAGCAAATAATCAAAATACCCTTCAAGTATTAGCATCATTACAAACTGTAATGGCTAAAGACGACGTTTTAAAAGCTTACGTATAAGTTTGAAATTGAAAACCCTGTCGTATGGCAGGGTTTTTCTTATATTTAATGATAAAAATTGATGAACTTAATGAAGTCAGTTGTCTTAATTTTTGCCTCTTTGGCAGTGAATATTGCGTATTCAGCAGATATAAATCCATCTATTCAAAAATATTGGTCCATTGCAGAACAACAAAATCTAGATCAAGACATTACATGGCAAAGGCTCATGTATGCAAATAAAGACCATAAAAGTGACGTCACTTATTCTGGTTATTTCATGTCAGAAAATGGGAAAAATAATTTAAAAGAAGAACTGAAAGCTGATATCTCGGCATTATTTATGCCTGCTCAAGATAATCAGTCGATTCGCTGTAAGTTTCCGGCACGCAGTCAGTGGCTCATACAAAAAGTAGGTATTCAAGAAAATGAATTGCCTCAAGTAAAATGTTCAGAATTTGAAAACTGGATTGGACAGATTAAGCCTCATAAAGCGACATTAATTTACGCTACAGATTTTATGGGCAATCCTAGCTCTATGTTTGGCCATACGTTATTGCGTTTAGACCCAAAAGATCAGCAACAATTAAATCTAGTTTCTTATGCTGTAAATTATGCAGCAACTGTGGCAGGGAACGATAACTGGTCATATGCATGGAAAGGCTTAACGGGGCAATATCCGGGTGAATATTCACTTATGCCTTATTATCGTAAGGTAAAAGAATATGGTGATTTTGAAAGTCGTGACCTATGGGAATATGAGCTAAATTTAACCCCTGAAGAAACACGGTTTTTAGTCGCTCATATTTGGGAAATGCAGCATGTAAGTTTTCCTTATTATTTTGTGAGTGATAACTGCGCCTATCGATTATTAGGATTAGTCGACTTAGTGAAACCTGAGTCTAGTCTACAAGAGAAATTCACTCATGCTTCCATCCCGATGGAAACCATTAAATCGATGCAGCAGCAAGGGCTAACCAAAGCGCCTATATATCGACCTGCTTTAGAAACTCAACTATTGGCCCAAGCTCATCAACATGGTGCATCTTTAGCGAAGGTTGCACATCAAATTACGATGATGCCAATTAAGCAGTCTACAGAGGTTTTACAAACTTTTAGTGAGCAAGATCGGGCCAAAATTCTAGAGATGGCTTACGATGATTTATATCTTCAATTTACCAGCCGTCAAATAGAAGAAAGCATTGCTCAGCTGCAGTTGCGTCAACTTTTAGCGCTAAGAAGCCAGATTGATTTGGATAAACAGCGCCAAGAACCTAAACGACCAGAAAAAGAGCCAACTCAAGGCCATAATGCACGTAATATTTCAGTGAAAGCAGGTGAGGTTCAAGGTGATAAGTTTATCGAAATTGTTCATCGGCAAGCCTATCACGACTTAATAGATCCTCAAGGGGGATACCGTGCGGGGACTCAATTACTGTTTTTAAATGGTAATGCGCAGTGGCGAGATGATCATTTAAAGCTAGAACGTCTTGATCTGTTAGAAGTAAATTCCTATAACCCGATTCAACCTTTTAAAACACCTTTGAGTTGGGGATTTAATTTAGGTTGGCGTCAGGAAGCAATTCATGATGGAAATTTTAGTGAAGAAAAACATCATGGCGTAGCGAATTTTAATGCTCAGGTGGGCTACAGTTTTGCTGATTATGAGCGAAAGCATATTTGCTATGGGCAACTACAAAGCTACGTACAAACAAGTTCTAATCTAGATAAAGGGTGGCGTGTAGGAATGGGCCCGACCTTAGGTTGTATGAATCAGTGGTTTGACCGGTTTAACTCTGTCGTACAGATTGAATTGCCCTATTGGGAAGACCAAAATCAATGGAATTTGAGAGTAAATACCCAGTGGCAATATGTGATTAATAGCAATAATGCCGTTCGATTAAACTGGGATTATGAACAACAAAATCATCAAGACTGGATGAAATCTAGTTTAGGCTACGTTTGGTTTTTTTAAATAGTATTAAGTATAAGAAAAAAGAGAAATGATGTTATTCATTTCTCTTTTTTTGTTTTTAGAAAAGACGATTATTTCTTTATCGCATTCAATACAGCGTAAGCCGCTTTAATACGTTCTTCATTTGGAATGCGTTTATTGGTTAACATGACTAAGCCAATATTTTCTTTGGGAATAAACACGACATAAGTTCCAAATCCGTTAGTTGAACCCGTTTTATGGAATATTTTGATTGAAGGTTCTTTGGAAATGGCAGTCACTTTATTAGATTTCATCACAATTTGTTCAGAGTTACTGTCTAATAAAGTTTGTAAAGGGGCTGGATAAGAAAATTCTTCCCAACCTAATGCTTGATACATGGTGCCGATTTGATAAAAACCTTTATGAGTCTCATCAATTGCGCGTCGAATATCTGCTGGATATTTTTGTGGATTTAGATTGGCATCAATAAAGCTAAGCATGTCTGGTAATGTAGATTTAACCCCGTAGGCAGGGGCATCGAGTGGGCCTGGGGTAACTCGAATCGGCTGATTTTCTTGGTTATAGCCAAATGCATAGTTTTGCATCTGAATTTTAGGCACATTTACATAGCTATTTTTTAAGTGAAGAGACGGAAAAATTGTCTTTTCTAAAACCTGACTAAAAGGCTGATTCATCGATAAGCCTACAATTTTTCCAAATAAGCCAATACTTGGGTTTGAATATTGCCGATATTCACCGATTTGATTTTTAGGTTTCCATTCTTTGAAAAAAGTTAAAACTTGCTGGTCTGTTTGTACTTCATCTGGGAATTGTAAGCCAAGGTTGCCACTCGTATATGTAGCAAGTTGAAGTAGATTGACCTGATCAATAGGCGTGTTTTTTAGTTCTTTCCAGTATTTTCCTGGGGTGTCTTCAAAAGAGATTTTTCCTTTTGTTTTTGCATAGCCGCCTGCCGTCGCAGTAAATAATTTACTGACTGAACCTAGCTCAAAAATAGTACTACCATTTACAACTTTTTTATCTTGAATCGATTGTAGGCCATAATACATTTCATACTTTTTATTATTTTGGATGACACCAACCGCCATACCGGGCACGTCATATTTTTCTAATAATGGTTTAAAGTTTTGATCAACCAGTTTTTTAATTTCTTGCTCTTTTGGTGTATTGCCCGCATAAATTGAGGTATTAAAAATGAAAAGAGGCGGTAAAAGTAAGCAGGAAATTTTTTTAAATCGCATGATTAACTCATAAATTATTTAAAAATAAAGATGCGTACTTTTATAACAAAAATCACATAATTTAATTGTTATGTTTTATAGAATAAAAGCTGTATTTAGATATAAAAAAACCCAACTCAGTTGGGCTTTTAAATTTATTACTAAAAAGAATTTAGTAACTTTCAGGTACAGCACCTAAGAACTCACGGCGTGATTCTTTATCGGTTTTAAAGTCTCCGATAAATGAAACTGTACGAGTGGTTGACTCTTGTTTGCCTACACCACGCATCATCATGCACATATGTGCTGAATCGATGACTACAGCGACACCGCGAGCGCCCGTGACTTCAGCCACAGCTTCTGCAATTTGCTGAGTCAGGTTTTCCTGAATTTGCAAACGACGTGCAAACATTTCGGTAATACGTGCAAATTTCGATAAGCCAAGCACTTTACCTTCTGGTAGATAGGCAATATGAACTCGGCCATAGAATGGGAGGAGATGATGTTCGCAAAGCGAATAGAATTCAATATTCTTCACCAATACCATTTCATGGTTATCTGATGGGAAAACAGCATTATTGGTGACTTCTTCTAAAGTTTTACTATAGCCAGAAGTTAAATATGAAAAAGCTTTAGCCGCACGCACAGGCGTATCTTTAAGGCCGGGACGATCAAGATCTTCACCGACGGCAGTCAGAATATTTGCGTACGATTGCTGCATAGACATAAGAATGTTCACTTACACTGGTTGAACAAAACGGCATTCTATCAGAAAACTATAAAAAGTCTGAATTCTGTAGAAAATGCCGCTTTATTGTTGGTACTTGGGATTTTTTTCTGCGCGTTTAAGCAGTACGAGAACGGCACCTGTGCCGCCTTGATTTTCAGGTGCGCTCACAAAAGCTAAAACATCGCGGTGCTGGCGCAACCACCCGTTAACATAGGTTTTTAAAACTGCTTCAGGACCTTTGCCGTGTACGATCTTGATGACATTTTGATTTTCATCTTTTGCCATCTGGATAACTTGTAAAACCGCGTCACGTGCTTGTTCAATCGTACAGCCGTGTAAATCTACTGCTTCAAACCAGCGCATTTTTCCAGCTTTTAAGTCTTCGAAAACTTTATGCTGAAGTGTGGCAATGCGATAGCTTAGCGTTGCTTGACTCGCGACAGGGTTTAGAGCGGCTTGAGTGTCTGATAACTCGGCATGCTCAGTGTCACGGGCACCTTCGGCAGCTGCACGTTTAGCTAATGTTTGAGCATCAACTTTTTTGACACGAGGTGGTCTGACATCAGCAACATTACTATTGTTGATGGGCTTAACACCTGCAACAGCTTGTTGAAACAGATTTGTATCTTCCAATTCTTCAGAAACAGCCTGAGATTTTTTAGTCTCAGGCTGATTTGCGATTTTGCTTGAATGAGGATTGGAGATTTGCTTTTTAAATTGCTTCAATAACTTTTGTTGCTCTTTAGAAAGCGTTGAATCTTTATTACTCATATATCTTCATTAAACCGTTTGAGGTTGTCCAAAAAGGGCGGTAAAGGCTTGATCTGGTCTTGGCTGTTTCATAAAACTTTCGCCAACCAAGAATGTGTGAATATCGTGCTCTTGCATCATACGAACATCATCTGGAGTGGCAATACCACTTTCAGTCACAAGTAAACGTGAAGATGAAAGCAAGTTTTTCAAACGAATAGATGTCTTTAAATCTACATCAAAGGTTTTTAAATTACGGTTATTCACGCCTAATAAACATTGCTCAGATAACTTTAAAGCACGTTCCAGTTCTTCTTCATCATGAACTTCAACCAATACATCAAGTTGATGTTCAAAAGCAGTTTTAGACATTTCTTCAAGTTGTTGATCTGACAAAGATGCAACAATCAATAAAATACAGTCAGCATGTAAAGCACGCGCTTCAACTACATTATATGGATCGATCAGAAAGTCTTTACGCAAAGCTGGTAACGCACAGTGGCTTCGAGCAATGGCAATATTTTCATCCGCACCCTGAAAAAAATCAACATCAGTCAAAACAGATAAACATGCTGCTCCAGCTTGTTCGTACTGCTCGGCAATTTCAGCAGGATTAAAATCTGCACGAATAATGCCTTTTGATGGAGATGCTTTTTTAATTTCAGCAATCACGGCAGGGCGTTTGTGCTGTAAAGCTTTTGCAAATCCTCGTACAGGAGTCGCAGCTTTAGCAAGTTCTTCAACGTCTTGCAAATTACGTTGTTTTAAACGCGCAGCAAGTTCCTCATGTTTACGGTCAACAATTTTACCTAAAATGGTATTTTGAATATTAATCATGAGAAGTCCTTAATCTGCCTGACATTGTTTTAATGTTTTAGTAAATTCTGCCAAAACACTCATTTTCTCTAATGCTTGTCCGCCATAGATAATATCTTGAGCGAATGTAACAGCTTGAGCATAGGTTTTGGTAATGCCTGAGACATAAATACCTGCACCTGCATTGAGAGCAATCATATTTGCTGCTTTTTCGCCAATGTCAGATTTATTTTTACCTAGTGCATCTTTAATCAGCTTTAAGCTTGCTGCGGCATCTGCTACCACTAAACCATTTAAGGTTTGTGATTCAATGCCGACATCTTCTGGATTAAGCGTCCATTCGGTAATTTCGCCATCTTTAAGCTCTGCAACAGCAGTAGGGGCAGCAAGGCTGATTTCATCAAGTCCATCTCTTGAATGAACTACCATGACATGCTCAGCACCAAGTTGCTTCATAACCTCGGCAATAGGACGGCAAAGTTCATCTGAAAATACCCCAATAACAAAACGTTTTACACCAGCCGGATTCGTAAGCGGGCCGAGTAAATTGAAAATGCTGCGAACACCAAGCTCACGACGTGGGCCTACAGCATATTTCATTGCTTTGTGGTGGTTTGGAGCAAATAAAAAGCCTACACCCATCTCACGAATGCAGCGCTCAGTTTGTTGCATATCTAAATCAAGGTTAATACCTGCTTGTTCAAGTAGGTCAGATGAACCAGATTTACTTGAAACACCTCGGTTACCATGCTTTGCAATGGTTGCACCCGCTGCTGCAATCACAAAGCTTGAAGCCGTAGAGACGTTAAATAAATTTTGCCCATCACCGCCAGTACCGACAATATCAACTAAATATTTGATATCACTGACATCAATTTTAATAGCGAATTCACGCATAACACGTGCGGCAGCAGTAATTTCGTCAATACTTTCACCTTTCATGCGAAGGCCCATCATCAAAGCACCAATTTGTGCTTCGGTTGCCTCACCTTGCATGATGCTGCGCATAATGTCTTCCATTTGCGGCTGAGTCAGGTGAATATTTTTTGTAATATGGTTAAGTGCTTGTTGAATGTTCATAAATATCACTTATGCATAAATATCTAAAAAGTTTTTAAAGATTTGATGACCATGTTGGCTCAAGATTGATTCTGGATGGAACTGCACACCTTCAACAGGCAATGTCTTATGTTTAACACCCATAATTTCTTCCATTGAGCCATCTGCTTCATTGGTCCAGCACGTTACTTCAAGGCAATCAGGCAGCGTTTGCTGATCAATAACCAAAGAGTGATAACGAGTTGCCGAGAATGGGCTAGGGAGATTACTGAAAATACCTTTATCACTATGGTACATATCAGATAAACGTCCGTGCATAACCGTTTTGGCTCTTACAATGTTTCCGCCAAAAGCTTGCCCAATACTTTGATGCCCTAAACACACGCCAAGCAAAGGAATTTTTCCGGCAAAGTGATTAATTGCAGGAATTGAAATACCTGCTTCACTTGGAGAGCAAGGGCCTGGACCAATAACCAGATATTTAGGTTGCCATCGTTCAATATCCTCTAATGTGACTTGATCATTGCGAACAACTTTTACTTCCTGATCCAACTCGCCAAAGTACTGGACGATGTTGTAGGTAAAAGAGTCGTAATTGTCGATCATTAGAAGCATGATGAACTTAACCTCATAATAATTAATATATATTTAATAAATGACTAGAGTAGTTACTCACATTAATACTCACTTTTAGAAAGAACTTCTTGGTTAAAAAATAAAAAGCCGCTATCTAAGCGGCTAATGTACCAGAATTTGCTTTACTTGTAATAACTTCATGCTTTATTACTAGCAAAACCATATCAATAATTATAAGTCGATGTATTTCTTAAACTAAAAAAGAGGGGAGTAAAGCGGTAATTTAATTTGAAATTGTCTTTGTATCAAGGGGCAAAAGTTGCCACACAAAGTTTTCTTGATTAAGTGGAGTAAAGCCTATTTTTTTATAGAGACCAGAGGCTGTACTGGTAAGTAACATAATTCTGCGAAGTTTTAGAGACTCCAAGTGTTCTAAACAACATTTCATTAACCATCGCCCTAACCCCATTTTTTGAAACTCATCAATTACAAAAACATCTTTTACATAAGCAAAGGTTGCATAATCTGTAATGATACGAGCAAGGCCAATTTGTCGGTTGTTCGGATCATATAAACCAAAGCATAAGCTATGTTGTATAGCAGTTTGCGTTGTTTCTAAATCAATCCCTTTTGCCCATTTTGAATGGTGTAGAAATGAATGAATAACTTCTATGTTGAGTTTAGAGGGATCTGTAGAAACAGTATAATGATCATCACGTGAGGCTACGAAATTGGATACCTGCATAGGGAAACCCTTTAATTCAAAAAATATTGAATACGGTTAAAAATAGCATAGTGCGTACAAGGTTTTCTTCAAAGCTACCTTTTTATAGTTACCATTATGTTTCTTAATCACTCATAAAAATTAAAAAATTTTTGATGGCTAATAGTTGATGAAATATCGATGAAAAAGTCCGATTAGCTTTATGAGTTTGATAAATTCAATTTTTACGTAATTAGAAAAAAATAAGAAGCTATTTATTCGTTAGAAATTTGCTGAAACCAATCAGCTTTGATACACCTTAATCTGTTTAAAAATAGTGATAACTACAATTAAGGCAGAATAAGATTTTCATTAGAAATAAAAATTATTCTGCCTGAGTCAAAAGAGAAGATTAAATCGCACGAGTGTTGTAAATCAGCCAGTCTAAAACCTCGCCAGACAAATGTTCAGCTAGTCTTTCTTGAACCATTTGGTGATAGGTATTTAGCCAGTCTTTCTCTTCATTATTGAGCATATCAACAACGATACAATCTAAATGAATTGGACAAAGCGTGAGTGTTTCAAACTCTAAAAATTCACCGTAAGTTTTTTCAAACCCAGAGTGAAGACGGTTTGCCACCAGATTCTCAATGCGAATACCATATTGTCCTTCATGATAAAGACCAGGTTCATTGGAAAGAATCATTCCCTCACGTAATTTGCTGTGGGCATGTATAGGTGCGTAATAAGAGAGAACTTGAGGTCCTTCATGAACATTAAGAGCAAAACCTACGCCGTGTCCTGTTCCATGGCGATAATCTAGACCATATTGCCATAAGGTATGTCGACAAATTGAATCGAGTAGCGGTGCAGCTAAACCTTCTGGATAAATAGTTTTTGCCAAAGTAATATGACATTTTAAAACCAAGGTATAGTCACGTTTTTGTTGAGATGTTGGCACCCCCACTGGAACTACACGAGTAATATCCGTTGTACCATCAACATATTGCCCACCTGAGTCAATCAGCAATAACCCATCGCCTTCAATAAATGAATAGTGCTCCTCAGTTGCGCGGTAGTGAGGTAGAGCGCCATTGGCATTAAAGCCGGAAATAGTTGAAAAACTTGGTCCTATAAATCCGTCTTGCTGAGCGCGGTAGGCAGTAATCTTCTCATCTATTGTCAGTTCTGAAATGCGTTCACCATGATGAAGTGCTTTTTCCAACCAATGGAAAAAGTGGCAAAGCGCGACCCCATCTTTAATCATTGCATGACGGATATGAGCAATTTCGCTTTCATGCTTACGCGATTTAAAAAGTGTACTTGGGTTGATGTCGTATACAACTTGAATATCTTTTGCGATGGCTTGTTCATGAAAAATCGATACTTTGGCCGGATCTAAAAGCACAGATGGATCAGAAATATTTGCTAAAAACTTAGCCGTATCTTTGTAATCAACAATTTCAATACCATCGGCTGCCAAAGCTTGCTGAATGCTTATATCAACTTTGTCCGCATCAATGAAAAGAACAGCTTGATTTTTACTAATATATAAATGAGACAGGAATACAGGGTTATATTCCACATCTTGTCCACGTGCATTTAGGACCCATGCAATATCATCTAAAGATGAAATGAAATGCCCCGAAATATTCTTGCTATGTAAAGTCTCACGAATAGCCTGAATTTTTTCTTTACGAGATAGCGTATTTAGCCCTTCAGGCATTAAATGGATTTTTTCAGATGGTAGTTCTGGACGGTCTAACCAAATCTCTCCGATTAAATCTTGCTGGGTCTTGAGTTTATAATTATTAAGTCTTGCAGTATGTTCGAGCGCCTTAAATTGCTGAATCGATAAGGTATGTCCATTTACCGCAATGACTGATTCTGGTTGTAGATTTTTTTCAATCCAAGCGAGATGCATTGAAGACTCATCACTGGTCAGCTTTTGAAGATTAAAGCCAGTTCTAACAAGTTGTTGCTCAGCTTGTACCCAATAGCGACCATCTGCCCATAGACCTGCAAAGTTTTGAGTGACTACGAGCGTACCAACAGAACCACTAAAACCACTGAGCCATTGTCTTGCTTTCCAGTAATCCGGTAAATATTCTGACATATGTGGATCAGCGCTCATCACAACCAAAGCATGAACCTGCTGATTGCGCATGAGTTCACGAAGTTTCTCAAGTTTTTCTGGAACAGTTAAATCGGTCATATAGTTTCCAAGTCAGGTTGAACTTTACTGGTACTTTTGTTCATTAATCTATAAATAGGTTTCTTTAATAAAAATAACACGATTGCGCCAACTACTAGTGCCAAAACACATCTCATAAAGAGGGTAGGTAAATGATTAATACCATCTGCCGATACGTGCCCGCCAATTAAACCAGCTATGAGATTACCTAAAGCTGAGCCAGTAAACCACAGACCCATAATTTGACCGCGTATGACATCGGGGGCAAGTTTAGTCATGGTAGATAAACCAATGGGGCTTAAGCAAAGTTCGCCTATGGTAAGTAAAAATAATGTACCGACTAACCAAAATGGTGAAACTAAGCCACCAGCAATGGCGAAACGACTGGCAAAAGACATAAGTAGAAAGCCGCCCGCTGCTAGTAAAAGCGCGATAATAAATTTACTGATATAACTTGGGTCTTTATTCGATTTACCTAGCTTCGCCCATAACCATGCTGCAATTGGGGCAAAAATAATAATAAAAAGTGCATTGATGGATTGGAACCATACTGCCGGAATTTCAAATCCGAAAACAATACGGTCCGTATAATCTTGAGCAAATAGGTTAAAAGATGTTGGTTTTTGCTCAAAGGCAGACCAAAATAGCGCAGAGGTCGCTAATAAAACAAAGCAAATAATAATTTTAAATTTTTCATGTTGTTCTAAGCCAAGGAAAAATAATAAATAGATAAAATAAGCGATAATTCCAATGCATATTCCAACTGTTAAATAAGTGGCTACTGCGACTGGATTGATATGAATAACGCCAAAGAAAGTAAGAGCAATAACGACTGCAACACTGAATAAAAATGAGAAAGCAATTTTTGGGGCATTTTTATTTTCTACAACGGGCTTATTCCAGTTGTCATTTTGTTGGCGCAATTGATTGAAAGACTGTAGTTGTGGAATTGCTAATGCACGGAAAATGAGTAAGGCAACCAACATTCCAAGACCGCCAATCCCAAAACCCAGATGCCAGCCATGATCGCGAGCCAATATACCTGTAATAAGCGGGGCAATAAACGACCCCATATTAATCCCCATATAAAAAATGGAGAAACCGGCATCACGTCTATTATCTTGGGCTTTATATAACGTTCCGACAATTACTGAAATACAGGTTTTAAATAACCCCGAACCAATAACAATAAGAACTAAACCGAAATAAAAAAAGAATTGATCAAAGATAGGAGTAAGTGCAATCGATAAATGACCTAATGCAATAATGAGGGAGCCATACCAGACAGATCGTGCCTGACCTAACCAGTTGTCGGCAATCCAACCGCCTAAAACGGTCATTAAATACATAGAGCCAGCAAATAACCCAACAATTGCTGCTGCGGTAGGGCGGTCAAGACCTAAACCACCGTCATTGACCATCGCAACCATGTAAAGAACCAACAAAGGACGAATTCCATAGTAAGAAAACCGTTCCCACAGTTCAGTAAAAAATAAAGTTTTTAAGGGTTTTGGATGGCCGAAAAAAGCTGTGTCGCATTGTTTGAGTTCATGCTTCATTTCAAATCCTTTGAACATATTTGTAGTTAAATAAACCAAACTTTTAGTTTGTTTAATTATAAAAAAAAGTTATGTTTTATTTTTTAGATTTTTTTAAATTGAAAAGCAAGTTTGTCATGTATAAAAAAGGTATATAACAAATGGTAAAAAATTCCCTTCAGTCTCTGGGTGCACCAAAGCTGATCAAAATTTGCCTTGCGGTAGAGAGCTTCGTAAGAGAAAGAAAAATAATTTTATAAAACTTCCATATTTTAATAGGGGGATATGACGCAATAGATGGCTTTTTAAGCTTTCGAGAACTATTATTTAAGGCGATATTTATATTTAAACCTTTTTTGCAAAGGCAGAGGAGATTGGTGTTCTCAGCTAAAGGTTAAAATTTCATAAGTCATCATTTATTATTTTCATTCTTTGTAATAAGAATGCCAGCTTTCTATATAAGAAAGTATTATGATCATGAATTATTGCTAGATATTGATGCGATGGGTCATATTAGCGCAACAATTTTGCACTAAATTAGGGCGATTGCGCGCTGTTCTTGTATGCCATAATTTGAAAATGTCTGAATATGGTGCATTTAACTATGCAAACAGTATAATGGGTTCAGGACAAGGGACCTAAATCATGGATAGTTATAAGCAATTCAATGTTTTAGGTAAGTCTTATAAAGTTGGTATGAGATTTGCTTTATAAATACCAGCAATTAACACGCACTTAACAAGTGCAACAAAATTTCATTGGAGCAAAATGAGCATGGCGAACAAGGTCCTTCAACTCATACAAGAAAGTGGCGCAAAATGGGTCGATTTTCGCTTTACTGATACTAAGGGTAAAGAACAGCACGTGACTTACCCAGCTGATTCTATTGATGAAGATACTTTTGAAGACGGTAAAATGTTTGATGGTTCTTCAATCGCTGGTTGGAAAGGTATTGAAGCATCTGACATGATTTTACGTCCAGATGCAGAAACTGGTTTTGTTGACCCGTTCTTTGCTGAACCAACTGTTGTTGTGACTTGTGACGTTATTGAACCTTCAACTGGTCAAGGTTACGAGCGTGACCCACGTTCGATTGCTCGCCGTGCAGAAGAATACTTAAAATCTACAGGTATCGGTGATACTGCATTCTTTGGTCCAGAACCAGAATTTTTTGTATTTGACGAAGTGAAGTGGGACATCGATATGTCTGGCGCTCGTCATACATTAATCGCTGAAGAAGCTGCTTGGTCTACTGGTAAAGATTACGAGTCAGGTAACTCTGGTCACCGTCCACGTGTTAAAGGCGGTTACTTCCCAGTTCCTCCGGTTGATTCTTCACAAGATATGCGTGCAGAAATGTGTGCGAAAATCGAAGACATCATGGGCCCAGGTCGTGTAGAAGTGCATCACCACGAAGTTGCTTCTTGCCAATTAGAAATTGGTGTGAGCTTCAATACACTTGTACGCAAAGCTGACGAAGTTCAACAGTTCAAATATGCTGTTTGGAACGTTGCGCACCAATATGCAAAAACTGCAACCTTTATGCCTAAACCAATGGTAGGTGATAACGGTTCTGGTATGCACGTTCATATGTCTATCTCTAAAGATGGCAAGAACTTGTTTGCTGGTGATGAATATGCAGGCCTTTCTGAAATGGCATTGTACTTTATCGGTGGTGTTATCAAGCATGCTCGTGCATTGAATGCAATCACAAACCCATCTACAAACTCATACAAGCGTTTGGTTCCTCACTTCGAAGCACCAATCATGCTTGCTTACTCAGCGCGTAACCGCTCTGCGTCTATCCGTATTCCATACGTTTCTAGCCCTAAAGGTAAGCGTATCGAAGCTCGTTTCCCAGACCCAATGATGAACCCGTACTTAGGTTTCGCTGCATTGTTAATGGCTGGTATCGACGGTATTCAAAACAAGATCCATCCGGGCGAAGCTGCTGATAAGAACTTGTATGATCTTCCTCCTGAAGAAGAAGCAAAAATCCCAACAGTTGCTCATAGCTTAGATATGGCTCTTGAAGCACTTCAAGCAGATCACGAATTCTTGTTAAAAGGCGGCGTGTTCACTAAAGAAATGCTTGATGCATACATCGAACTTAAAACTGAAGATGTCCGTCGTCTTAACACGACTACTCACCCAGTTGAATTTGATATGTACTACAGCTTGTAATACGTATTTTGTAAAAAAGCCTGCTTATGCAGGCTTTTTTATTGCTCAGAATGTTGATTGAATTCTCTACGTTTTTTATCAAAAAATTGGGGTAAACTAAGTGCGAGTTTTCATGTGAGCAGATTATGCGTAAACGGCAACCAGTACTTAAACAGGAAAAGACTTTAAATCCTGAGTTGAAAACATGGTTGTATGCGTCCGGTTCTCTGACTCAACAATTGACTGATCTTGGTGATGGCCAGTTCAGTGTAAAACCTTTTAAAGAACACTTTCAGCGTTTAACTTTTGCAGATAGCCAATGGATGAATATACCTCATACTCACACCTCATGGGTGCGCGAGACTTATTTATATGGCAGTGAGGTAGAGCCATGGGTGAAAGCAAAAAGTATTTTTCCTATTCTAAGCCTACAAAAAAAAGCCCGCATATTTCAGCACATTGGTTCTAAGCCGATTGGACGTTTCCTATTTCAAAGAACGACACCACTTTGTGACCGCCGTGTCATTCGTTTGCCAGAAGGGTGGACGCGACAAAGTTGCTATACTTGGCATGGGTGTAAATTTATTGTTCAAGAAACATTCTTACCGGCTTTTGAAGCTTTTTTAAATCAGCAGAACGACAAGGAACTACTATGACGACTGCAACAGATACCACATGGCGTCAGCGTTTAGAAGCATACTATTATCTATGTCGATTTGATAAGCCGATTGGAACAGAACTGGTCTTTTGGCCAACCATGTGGGCACTTTGGGTTGCGGCAGAAGGAATGCCGCCATTGCATATTCTTTTGGCAATGGTCTTAGGTACAATTTTTATGCGTGCTGCTGGTTGTGCCATTAATGACTTTGCGGACCGTAAAGTAGACGCACATGTTGAACGCACTAAAACACGTCCATTAGCAACTGGGGTAATTCGTCCGAGAGAAGCAATATATGTATTTTTAGCTCTAGTATTTGCTAGTGCTTGTACTTTGTTTTTTTTACCTATAGCGACATTCTATTGTGCACTAGGTGGTTTGGTTTTGGCATTTATATATCCCTTTATGAAAAGGTATACGCACTTACCTCAAGTTGTTTTAGGTATGGCGTTTTCTTGGGGAATTCCGATGTCATTTACTGCGATGGGTAAGCCTTTAGATATAACGTGCTGGCTTCTTTATTTTGGTAATCTAGCTTGGACAGTCGCTTATGACACTCAATATGCCATTACTGACCGTGAATATGATTTAAAGATTGGTGTGAAATCTACAGCTATTCTTTTTGGTCGATATGACATCCAGATTATTGCGCTTTTACAAGCAACCAGTCTTGTTTTGATTGGTTCGGCACTGTATTTAGAAAATATTTTATTTCCATGGGCGATCATTGCTTTGATTGTTGTTGCATTCGATTTTATATATCAAACAATTAAAACTAAAGACCGCAACCCTCAAGTCTGTTTTTGGGCATTCCGTCACAATCGCTGGGTTGGATTAATCATTTTTCTGGGAATAGTTTTAAATTTCATATAGTAAAAATGACCGTAAGGTTGAAAAGTATTCTATGCAGAGCACTTTTTTTATGTCTTAATATTTGTGCATAAAAATGTGCGGAATAAATAACACATAACATAAAAAGGATATTTTATGAAACGGTCAAAAATTGCTTTAGCTATAACATTATCGGTTTCAGCATTATTTCTTGCAGCATGTAATGACGATGATGATGACTATACTGGTGTGAACCCTGATAAAACTTATGTTTCTGAAAAAGCCTATTCTAAGGATAGTTTAGAGGGTGCTTCATCTATAAAAGTCATGACCTATAACATGGTCAATGTACAAGGGAAAACAGCAGAAGCAACCGCAATAGTAATGTTCCCTAAAATTGCTCAACCTAAAGATGGTTATCGTGTAGTTGTATGGGAACACGGCACTGTAGGTGTAGGGGATAGTTGTGCCCCAAGCAACAATACGATTAATCCACGTTTCAAAATTTTAGCCGATACATTATTGGCAGCTGGTTATGTCGTGATTGCTCCAGATTATGAAGGTTTAGGTACTCGAGGGATGCATCCATACCTTAATTTGGGAAGTGAGGCTAAATCTGCAATTGCAGCAGTTAAAGCTGCGAAGGATCATTACGGTAGTCAGTTGAATAGTTCATGGATGTCAATTGGGCAGTCTCAAGGTGGTCATGCTTCATTAGGAACAGCTGAATTTGCTAATAATGACAGTAACTATAAAGGAGCGGTTGCAACTGCTCCAGCTTCCAGCCTTGGCGATATTATTTCTATAGTTGCTCCGCAAGCAATTAAAGATATTCTTCAGAAAGAACAGGCTGGTACTGTACCAGTTGGTACGGCTGTAGAAGTGTATGCTGAGCTACTCGCATATGCTGCATACACTACCGTAGGTATTACTGCTTATGAGCCTAAATTTAATTATCGTGAAATTTTCCAACAACGCTCTCAAAGTATAGCTGAGTTCGCAGAAGGCACAACTGGTGAGAATGGCGTATGTTTACCTGATTTACATAATAAATTTGCAGACGATATTCGTGATTTTCTTGCGACTAATGCTGGTAAAACAGTTCTAGATTATCCTGGTTTAGCCGGTAATTTCCAAGAAAATCCAACGGTGAAAAAATTCTTGGTAGACAATCAGCCAGCCACTAAAAAAATTAATTCCCCAGTCATGATTGTTCAGGGTACTGCTGATATGGCTGTACCATATCCTATCACTGAAGGATTGCAAAATAGGCTTAAAGACAAGGGAACTGATGTGACATTTGTGCCTGTTGTAGGCGCTGCTCATACTCAAGCGATTGTATGTAGAAATGCTGAGATTTATCAATTTGTTCAATCTAAGATGCCTGCTAAAACAAATATTGTGCTTGATCCATCAGTAATAGATGCAAGTAAGAATTTCGAATGTACTGGAGTAGCACAATAATTTTTTGTATTTAAAATATTCAAGTTAAAAGGGTCCTAAAGAGGGCCCTTTTTTTGTTATATTGTTACGCACTCTGAAATCGATACCGTTTGAGGTTGAAGTACTTATGAACCAGCAACCTGTTGAAAAAAAATCTGTTCCTTGGTTATTAATGGGATTAGGTTTACTTATTCCTTTTCTGATTATTGGAATTCTTTTCTTGGCTGCAAAAAGTGATGCTAAAACTAAAAAACAATATGAGCAGCAACGTCTAGAAATGGCAAAAAGAATAGCTGAGAAAGAAGCAACAAATTCTGAAAAGAAATAACACTAGCTTTCTAATGAATATCCTTCTGTAGCTGACGTACAGTCGGAATACTTGTGTAGCGTTTTACAAGGTAACCTGCTTCTGTGAGCATTTGATCACGAATACGATCTTCTTCCGCTTTTTCAAGGTGAGAAGGGTCATCTAGTTCAATTATGGCGATCACTTCCATCTTGTCGTTGAGCACAACAAAGTCAGTAACTTTTCGGTTGAACTGACTACGAATTTTATAGTCCTTACTGGTAATTAAAGCGCTAAAAGCCACTTGTGCTAAAACATGATAACTTGGAAAACTTTGTTTTAAACGGATAAACATTTGAGTTTCAAAGTTGGTAATAACAGGACGAGCAAAGAATTTTTGTTTTGGAAATAAATACGGACGTAAACAAATAACAAGAAAAATGCAGGTGCTTACGCAACCTAAAACAATAAAAAATAAGTGACTCGATTCGAACATGTGAAGGCATCATATAAATAAAAACCCACTCATTATGAGTGGGTTTTTAAGAATCTTGGCTCTCCAACCTGGGCTCGAACCAGGGACCTGCGGATTAACAGTCCGTCGCTCTACCGACTGAGCTATTGGAGAATCTGGAAAAGGATTTTAGGCAGGAAAGAGGGCTGGGTCAAGTCTTAATAATGGAATTAGTGAGAATATCTATTCGTTTGGTTTAAAAATATTCGAAACATTGATTTAATTAAAAATAATAGAAAAACTTTAAATGATTAGAAAAGAAAAAGCCCGCAATAGATGCGGGCTTTTAGAATCTTGGCTCTCCCACCTGGGCTCGAACCAGGGACCTGCGGATTAACAGTCCGTCGCTCTACCGACTGAGCTATGGGAGATTAGTAGATGGCTCTCCAACCTGGGCTCGAACCAGGGACCTGCGGATTAACAGTCCGTCGCTCTACCGACTGAGCTATTGGAGAATCTGATGCGCATTTTATGGATGAAATCTAAAAGCGTCAATAAGAATATTAAAGAAAATGAATCGTTTGCTTGATTAATACGCTTTTTTAGTATTAAAAATAAAAAAACCACCCAAAATAGGGTGGTTTTTTATAAAGAAATAAAATTATTTCTCTACACCAGCTGGTTGACCTGCAAGTTTCGCATTTGCATAGTCCCAGTTCACAAGGCTTTCTAAGAAAGTTGCGATGTATTTAGGACGTAAGTTACGGAAATCGATGTAGTAAGCATGTTCCCATACGTCAATTGTTAATACAGCAATTTGACCATGTGCAAGTGGGGTGTCTGCATTAGAAGTTTTAGTAATAGATAATTTACCGTTTACTTCATCAGCAACTAACCAAGCCCAACCTGAACCGAATTGAGTTGTTGCAGCAGCAGTAAATTCTTCTGCAAATTTTTCGTAGCTACCAAAAGCTTCGTCAATTTTAGCAGCGATTGCGCCAGTAGGCTTACCACCACCATTTGGCTTCATAGAATTCCAATAGAATGTATGGTTCCAAACTTGAGCAGCGTTATTGAAAATACCAGCTTTAGATGTATCACCAGCAGTTGCTTGGATGATTTCTTCTAAAGTTTTACCTTCAAGGTCAGTTCCTTTGATTAAGTTGTTTAAGTTAACAACATAGGTATTGTGGTGTTTATCGTGATGGTATTCTAAAGTTTCTTTACTAATATGTGGCGCTAAATCATCATAGCCATATGGAAGTGCAGGTAAAGTAATGGTTGTCATGTTCCTATTCCTTGCATTTGCTGGGTTATACAATTAAGTGGCTCTATTGTAAATGATTCTGTTCACAATAGGGCATCGTTTTAAAGAACTATACACAATAAAGATCTAATTAATACGCATAACACAGATTGAAAAAAAGACTTAATTAAATCGGATTATTCAATTCAAAATATTCAGATTCAATTGAAAACTGTTTTGAAATTGCTTGGGCTAAACGTTGAACTCCGTAGCGTTCAGTTGCATGGTGACCACATGCAAAATAGTGAATGCCTAATTCTTTTGCTTCATAGAAAGTCCGTTCACTGACTTCACCTGAAATATAAGCATCGCAATTTTGCAAAGCCGCTTTAGCAATAAAATCTTGCGCGCCACCCGTACAAAAGCCTACTTTTTGAATACTTTGCTTCTCGGCTGGTAAATGAATTACTTTAAAATCAAAGCTATCTTGTAATTTTGATTTAAACTCTTCAATAGAAACAGCTTGCTCTAAATATCCAATATTTCCAATTGGATGCTTTTCGGCTAAATCGAGTGGCTCTAAATGGTGTAAGCCCAATTTTTCTGCAATGGCGACATTGTTACCCAAACTTGGATGTGCATCTAAAGGCAGGTGGTAAGTCACGAGTGAAATATTATTTTGAATGAGTTTTTTAATGCGGTTGCCTCGCATTCCTGTAATTGGGTACGGTTCGCCTTTCCAAAAATAACCATGATGTACGAGTAATAGATCGGCATTTTGAGCAATCGCTGCATCAATTGCATCTTCTGACGCAGTAACGGCACAAACGATACGTTTTACTTCAGTTGAACCTTCAATTTGCAGGCCATTTGGTGCGTAATCTTTAAATTCTGCTGCTTTTAAGGTTTGGTCGCACCACTGAATAATTTCATGCAAATTCGCCATGATATTTCCTGAATTGAGTAGTAAATAATTGCTAAAGCTATAGAAACATATTTTGTTGTGTAACTAAAGCTAGACAAATCTTTTTTGAGTTTTTTATGTATATCGACATATTTAATTTAAAATGCTTAACTGAAAACTCTTTTTGTTCAATATATTAATTTAATTAAAAACTTCTTTGCGTAGAGGATATGAACGTGCGCCGCACCTTTACATGGTTACCTTGGGTGTTACTTATTATTGTAATTGCCAGTTTTATTGCATGGCAAAAATACCATCAGCCGAAACCAACTGTTGCAGTTGATGGGGTGCAAATGCCTGCTGAGAAAGTTGAACCACTGGTTAATACTTCACGAACGGGTGGGGTGGTGTCTTATAGTGCAGCGGTAAAAGTTGCAGCTCCAGCAGTCGTCAATATTTTTACGACCCAGAAAGTTAAACAAAATCATCCATTGTTAAGTGATCCAGTATTCCGCGAATTTTTTGGAAATCAGGTTCCTGAACAACAACAGCAAAATGAAAATAGTCTAGGCTCTGGGGTTATTGTACGTGCTGATGGTTATATTCTTACCAATAATCATGTAATTGCTCAGGCCGACCAAATTGTAGTTGCATTACGTGATGGACGCCGTGCAGAAGCAACTATTGTTGGAACAGATCCAGATACGGATTTAGCTGTAATTAAAATCGATTTAGATAAATTACCTGTATTGCCATTTAAGTTGAGTGGGAATGAAGTGGGTGATGTTGTCTTGGCGATTGGTAACCCATTTGGAGTAGGGCAAACGGTAACTCAAGGTATTATTTCTGCTACCGAACGCTCCGATTTAGGCATCAATACCTATGAAGATTTCATTCAAACAGATGCTGCAATTAACCCAGGTAACTCAGGCGGAGCTTTAATTGATGTCGCTGGTAACCTCATTGGGGTAAACACTGCTATTTTCTCTCAGTCAGGTGGCTCTTTAGGCATTGGTTTCGCAATTCCAGCTAAAATCTGCCAACAAGTATTAAACTCGATTTTGAAAGATGGTCGCGTTGTACGTGGATGGTTAGGCATTAGTTTAGTGCCACCTACACAAGAAGATGTATTAGCACCGAAACAACAAATTGGTGTTTTGGTTGCAGATGTCTTGAAAAATGGGCCAGCAGCTTCAGCCGGTATAAAAGTCGGTGATAAGATTGTTCAGGTAAATAATCAACCAATCACTTCGGCATCTCATTTGATTAATTATGTTGCATTACAAGCGCCTAATAGCGAAATTAATGTAATGATTGAGCGAGCTGGGAAGCAAGAAAACTTTGTGGTAACAGTTGGTGAAAGAAAAAACCAAAATAGTCAATCTCAATTTATACCGTTACCTAAACAATAGAGACAAAAAAGCCTCGTAATGAGGCTTTTTTATTGGCTTAAATTAAGAATGTGTAGGGGTTTGATGTTGATGTTTGAACTCAGTTAAAGCATCAATGCGATATTGAATTAACATTTCACCAATTTCAGCACCCTTAATGTTCTCTGGTAAGTCCTGAACTTTAATAGAGCGAACCACTTGCATTGCATCTAACATATATTGAGCTTGAGGATAGGGACGATCTTCTAAGCCTAGTCTTCCTTTAGCATCGCACTCACATGCCTGCACAAAAGCTTCCACTCTCTCAGGACGACGTAATACATCAAGACGTTGTAATAAACGCCATACAGTTCCTGGTTTTAACGACATAATCTGATGACATTTTAAGTGTTCTTTACACACCGATAAAGCCAACTGTCGAGTTTGAGTTGGAACCTTTAAACGTTCACATAATTCGGTAACGGGTTTCACTCCGCGTTCTTCATGCATGATATGGCGAGGAAGTTCGTTAGCTGGAGTTAATGCTTTACCCAAATCATGTACTAAAACAGCAAACCGAACATCAAGCGAGTAGTTTGATTTACACGCTTGCTGTAAAGACATGAGGGTATGTATGCCGCAATCTACTTCGGGGTGATATTCTGGACGCTGTGGTACACCAAACAATGCATCAATTTCAGGGAAAAGATGTTTTAAAGCACCGCAATCCCGTAATGTCTGAAAATAAATATCTGCATGATCTTCTAAAAGAGCGCGTGACGTTTCTTTCCACACACGTTCTGGTGTTAAGGCGTCAAGTTCACCTGATTCCGCCATCGTTTGCATGAGTTGTAAGGTTTCAGGTGCAATATGAAAGCCATATGAAGAATATCGAGCTGCAAAACGTGCGACACGTAAAACACGTAAAGGATCTTCAGCAAAAGCTTCTGAAACATGTCGTAAGGTTTTATTTTCTAAATCAGTCTGACCGCCATAGGGATCATATAATTTGCCATCTTGATCCATTGCTATGGCATTGATGGTTAAATCACGACGAATTAAATCTTCTTCTAAACTTACTGTGGTATCAGTAAAAAACTGAAAACCGTGATAGCCCTTACCGGACTTTCGTTCAGTACGTGCAAGTGCATATTCTTCTTTAGTTTCAGGATGAAGAAACACAGGAAAATCTTTGCCTACAGGTTGAAAACCTTGGGCGAGCATATGTTCAGGTGTTGCTCCGACCACAACATAATCTTTTTCTTGATAGGGATGCCCAAGTAGAGAATCTCGGACGGCACCGCCTACTAAATACACTTGCATGAAAAAACCTCTATTCTTCAAGCAATCATGCTACAGAATAGAGGTTTTCTCAAGTCATTAGATAGGCTTTTCGTAAAAAGCTCTTTCTAAATTATTTTTCTAATTGCTGGATTTCAGCAACAGTTAAAGCAGTCATATTGATAAGACGACGAGTTGTTGCTGTCGGTGTCAAAATATGAACAGGTTTTGCTGCACCAAGCAAAATTGGACCAATAGTAACGTTATTACCAGAAGTTGCTTTTAACAAGTTAAATGAAATATTTGCTGCATCTAGATTTGGCATAATGAGCAAGTTTGCAGAACCTTTAAAACGCGAACCTGGGAACGCAAATTGACGAATATTTTCGTCTAATGCTGCATCACCATGCATTTCACCTTCAACTTCAAGCTCAGGAGCTTGCTCAGATAAAATACGGTAAACTTCACGCATTTTTTGAGCGCTTGAATCGGTTTGGTCGCTACCAAAACTTGAATGAGAAAGCAGGGCTACACGTGGAGTAATACCAAAGCGACGTACTTCTTCAGCTGCCAAAATAGTCATTTCAGCAAGTTGTTCAGCAGTCGGGTTAGTGTTTACATACGTATCTGCGATAAACAAGTTACGATCTTCAAGCATTAATGCATTTAATGTGAAGAAGTTGTTCATGCCTTCTTTAAGGCCAATAACATTGCGTACAAAGTCAAGGTGAATGTTATAGCTACTATACGTACCACATAACATACCATCTGCTTTGCCAAACTTAACGAGAAGAGCCGCGATTAAAGTCGAACGGCGACGAGCTTCACGTTGAGCATATTCAACAGTGATACCTTTGCGTTGCATTGTCTGATGGTAGTCTTTCCAGAACTCTTCATACAATGGATTTTGTTCTTGATCAACAATCTCAATATTTACGCCATGTTGTAAACGGAGGCCTAATTTTTTGATATTTGCTTCAATTACAGCAGTACGACCTACTAAAATTGGTTTAGCTAAATCTTCATCAACAGCAATTTGTACTGCACGTAATACACGTTCGTCTTCACCTTCCGCATATGCAATACGCTTTGGATCAGCTTTTGCTTGAGCAAAAATTGGTTTCATCAAGAATGCAGAGTTATATACAAACTCAGACAATTTTTGACGATATACAGCGAAATCTTCGATAGGACGAGTTGCTACACCTGAGTCCATTGCAGCTTTAGCAACCGCTGGTGCAATTTCTAAAATTAAACGTTGATCAAGTGGGCGTGGAATTAAATAGTCACGACCAAATGAAGCAGATTTTTCACCATATGTTGCTGCATCAGCTTCAATGTGAGCCATACGCGCAATTGCATGTACACATGCAATTTTCATATCTTCATTAATGGTAGTTGCACCAACGTCAAGTGCACCACGGAAAATGTATGGGAAACATAATGCGTTGTTTACTTGGTTTGGATAGTCAGAACGACCAGTTGCCATAATGACGTCAGAGCGTACTTCATGTGCATGTTCAGGTAAAATTTCTGGATCTGGGTTTGCCAAAGCAAAAATAATAGGGTTCTCAGCCATCTGTTTCACCATTTCTTTGGTGAGAATACCAGCAGCAGAAAGACCCAAGAACATATCAGCGCCAGTCATTACTTCATGAAGCTGAGATGCTGTAATATCTTGAACATAACGTTTTTTAGATTCATCAAGCCCTTCGCGAGAAGTCGTTAATAGACCACGAGAATCGGCAACAATAATATTTTCTTTTTTAGCACCAAGCGCACAAAGCAAGTCTAAACATGAAAGTGCTGCTGCACCTGCACCTGAAGCTACGATTTTGATTTCATCAATTTTCTTATTTACAAGTTGCAATGCATTGAGCAAAGCTGAACCTACAATAATACTTGTACCATGTTGATCGTCATGGAATACAGGAATTTTCATGCGTTCACGAAGTTTCTTTTCAATATAGAAACATTCTGGCGCTTTAATGTCTTCGAGGTTGATACCACCGAAAGTTGGCTCAAGAGAGGCAACAATATCGACGATTTTATCTGGATCGTTTTCTGCAATTTCGATGTCAAATACGTCAACACCAGCGAACTTCTTGAAGAGAACGCCTTTACCTTCCATTACAGGTTTAGAAGCCAATGGGCCAATATTACCTAAACCAAGAACAGCGGTACCGTTAGTGACTACAGCAACCAAGTTTCCGCGTGCTGTATATTTAGCAGCAGTTGAAGGATCACGTTCAATCTCTAAACATGGCGCAGCAACTCCGGGTGAGTAGGCTAAAGCCAAATCTCGTTGGTTGACAAGTTGCTTACTTGGGGTGACGCTGATTTTCCCTGGGTTTGGATATTCATGGTAATTTAAAGCGGCCTGTTTTAAAGATTGATCGTCCATCTGAGTCTCTATTTGATACAAAAAAGCAAACTAGTCAAATCACTCATTCAGGGGAAGGCAACTCGGTTCTTTTACTATGCTTTAATTTTTATCAATTAAGAGAATAGTAGACGAATTGCCAATAGCCCTGTAGTGAGCTAAATGCTAAAGAATATAACACTACTTCTTTATTTCTCACAGTCAAAAACGCTCATTTTTGGAAAAAGCAGCATATGTAAAAATCGACCGTTTGAACAACTAAGAAATATGCGAATTTGTTTGTAGATAAGGAATAATCTGCTCAGCAGGGATAGGGCGACTAAAGAAATAGCCTTGTAAAAAATCACATTGCTGTTTTTGTAGATAGGCAACTTGTTCCTCTGTTTCTACGCCTTCGGCAACCAGTTTAAGCCCCATACTTTTACCCATTGCAATCATGGCATTTACAATCGCTTCTTGTTTGTGATCACCGATTTTAGAAATAAAAGCGCGATCAATTTTTAATACATCAATTGGGTATTCTGTCAGATACGCTAAAGATGAATAGCCTGTACCAAAGTCATCTAGGGCGATTGAAATATCTCGTTGTTTTATCGCATGTAATAACGTTTTGACGTTATCAGTATTATCTAAGAGAGCCGACTCAGTAATTTCAAGTTCGAGATCTGCACCTTGTATATTATATTTCTGCAAAATTTCATCAATATCATTGAGTAATAAGCCTCGATGTATTTGCTGGGCAACAATATTTACAGAGACTTGAATATTTGCGTAGCCTGCGTTTTTCCATTCTTGTAATTGTTTTCCAACTTTATCTAAAACGACTTTGCCAATATCTGAAATCAGGCTACTACGCTCAGCAAAAGGTATAAACATATTAGGCATTACTAATCCTTTTTCGGGATGTTGCCAACGAATTAATGCTTCAAAACCTATAATTAATTGATCTTGTAGACTAATTTTGGGCTGGTAATAAATGACAAATTCATTATTTTGAATGGCCTTACGTAACTCTTGTTCTAAGTCAGCAGTTTTATATGGATGTTCTGCTTTATTGCAATAGTAAGAAATGGTATTGCCTCCTAAGCGTTTTGCTTCTGAAAGTGCTTGTTCTGCATGGTTGTTAAGATGATCAATTTGTCGGCCATGCTCAGGAAAGCATGCAACACCGATAGATGCCGTAATAAAATATTCGTGATTATCAATATAAAAAGGTGCGTTAAGTGCTTGTAAGATATTTTGGCAATATTGCTCAATATTTGGATGAATTGGAGAAATTTCATAAATAATTGCGAAATCGTCACTATTTAAATAAGCAACCAAAATTGCATTAATATTGATTAAGCGTAATCTTTGTGCAAACTGTTTAAGAAGTTCATCACCACTATCATTATTTAAAAACTCATTGAAGGCGCGAAAACGGTCAATGTTTACTCGTATTAATGCTAAGTTTTTAATGTTATATGAAGGATTTACAAGATATTGATGTAGTTGATTGTAATAGTAAAGGCGATTAGGCAAGTGGGTGAGACTATCGTAATTTTTCAAATAAGATAGATGCTGTTCTTGACGTTTTTGCTCAGTGAGATCACGTGCAAATCCAATATAATTAGTAATTTGATTGAACTCATCTTTGACTACATTGATGTGCAACCACAAATATACACTTTTACCAGAACTAAACTTTTCATCAAATTGGCCCATATATTCTCCAGTTTCGAGGAGCTGCTGGGTAATTGAGGTATGAAATTGTTGTTGGAGTTCTTTTTGATTAATTGTAATGCTAAACAATTCTTTATTTAGAAGTTCTGTTTTAGAAAATCCGGTTAATTTTTCATAGTAAGGATTAATATCAATATAGTTCAGGTGCTCATCTAAGATAAATATGCCTTCCGCCGCTTGTTCAAGCACAATTGCCGATAGTCGTAAGTGTTCTTGATCTTTTTTCTCTTGATGTATGTCTCGGGTCATACCAACCATTCGAAGCGCTTTTTGTGTTTTGGAATCTCTCGTAATGACACGACCCACATCCTGAATCCATCGCCATGAACCGTCTCGACGTAAAATTCTGAAATTAATATTAAAATGATCTGTAGTTCCTTCCAGATGTTGCTTTAAACGTTCTTCAAAAAGTTTTTTATCACTTGGATGTACGCGGTCTAAAATGCTATTGAGATGAATAACGGTCGTCTGTGTTTGCTTTTGTTGATCGAAAAACGTAATTTCTAATTTTTGATTTTCAATATCCCAGTCCCAAGGCCGAATGCCTGCCGTTTCATGTGCAAAAGCTAAATTGTAGTGATGGTTTTCGAGTTGCTCATTCATTTTGGTGAGATCGTAAGTGCGTTCACGTACCTTTTGTTCAAGCAAATGGTTATTAAACTGAAGCTGTGCTTCAATATCTTTAGATTTATTCACTTCTTGTTGAAGCTGTACACATAACTCTTCAGCCCACTGAGTGTGCTGATCTGAAATTTGAACAAGCTGTTTATTTTTAAATAATAGTTGAGAGATCTTTTGATAGTTACGTTGAGTTGCGTAAGCACAAAAGACCGTTGCTACAAAAGCAAAGTTGTATGCGAAATAAAAAGGTAGTTGAGTAATAGGTGTGTGTGTGAATTGAGCCATTAATAAGGGCAATGTACTTGGGATAAACAGAAAATAAAAATATCGAGGCTGTTGAGTAAGAAAAGTAAGACCAATGATATGAGCTGACGTGATAAACAACGCAATTAAAATATGCGTATCTGGTACTGAAACTAACTCGGGCGGAAGATAAAAATGAATAATTATAATGTTTATCCCAAGTAAAATACCTGAAATGAAACAAGTACCTTGCAGGATAAGATCTGTTTTTTTTATAAAATTAGTCGTACGGTAGTGCGGTAAGATGTTTGGAGTAAATAATAAACAAATAAGAGTTAAGACGGTAACGCCGATAGACCAAGTAAATATTGTTATTGCAGTTGAAAAATAATACGCAAAAATAGCATATGAAATTAGACAGAGTAGTATTAAGCTAATTAAATACCAGCGTATATGTTGAATTGAAAGTTTTAGCTGCTCAATTTTTATTTGATGCTGTAAATATTCTTCCTGAAGCCCAGACATAAGATTTTTCTATCCTATTTTTTTACATATATACAGAAAGAATCTGATTTATCAGTAATAAAGAATTTGAAATTTTATTCATACAACAAAAGTAAATTAACTTTAAATAGCGATTTAATCAATGTTCAATGAACTTAGGTGGATAAAAACCGATAATTTAAAATTGATAAAGCAACGACAGGCGCAGTTTCTGTACGTAAAACACGGTCACCAATACACCAGTTCATAAAACCAGCTTGATTCGCTTGAGTAATTTCATTTTCGCTTAAACCGCCTTCTGGTCCAATCAATAAGGCAAGTTCAGGTTGTATACCAGCTAATACATCTTTTTGTTCTTTTTCTGGGGCTAAAACAAATTTTGAAGCGGGCAGTTGAGTAGAGCTTAGCCATTCACTTAGAGAAATGGGCGCTAACACTTCTGGAACGATGTTAAGACCACATTGTTCACAAGCTGCAATTGCTACAGCTTGCCAATGATCTAATTTTTTTTGATCTCGGTCATACTTTAAGCGCATTTCACAGCGGTCGCTTGTAAGCAATTGAATTTGACTTACCCCAAGTTCAGTTGCTTTCTGAATGGCATAATCCATTCGGTCACCTTTACTCATGACCTGACCAAGAATAGCTTTAAATGGAGCGCTGCGGTTATTGGGGTTAAAATTCTCAATCGTGATAAATGCATTTTTTTTATTAATTTCGGTCAGTGTCGCGAGATATTCACCACCTTGACCATTAAAGAGAATAGCTTGTTCTTGTAATTGTGCACGTAAAACACGCACCCAATGATGAAATACTGATTCAGTTAGTTGAATTGTTGAACCAACTGTAAGTTCAGTTTCGATAAAAAAACGATTCATTGGGTACGCCTTACAAAATTAATTTAAACCAAGATCAACGACGAGTTGACGAGTTGGTTCGACTTGATTCATTGAATAGAAATGTAAGCTTGGTGCACCACCTGTAATCAGGCGTTCACATAGTTTAACAACAACTTCATGACCAAAAGCTTTAATACTCTCACTGTCATCACCATAGGCTTGTAATTGTTTACGAATCCAGCGAGGAATTTCTGCACCAGTACCATCAGCAAAACGAATTAAGTTGCTGGCATTGGTAATAGGCATGATGCCAGGAGCCACCGGAATATAAACTCCAGCTTTTTCTAAGCGCTCCATGAAATAAAAGTATGAGTCTGGATTAAAGAAGAATTGAGTAATTCCTGCATTAGCGCCAGCTTGTACTTTTTCAATAAAACGTTGGATATCTGAATCAAGGTTCTCAGCTTGAGGATGCATTTCTGGATAAGCTGCAACTTCAATATGAAAATGATCACCTGAATGCTGACGAATGAAGCGTACTAAATCCTGAGCATACGGAAGTTCGCCCAGTCCGACTTGGCCAGAAGGCAAATCACCTCGTAGAGCGACAATACGGTTAATGCCTTGCGCTTTATAGAGGTCGAGTAGCTCAGCAATACGCGCTTTATCATCACCAATACAAGAAAGGTGAGGAGCAACTGGTGTACCTTTGCCATTGAAATCGTCAATAGCAGCAAGAGTACGTTCACGAGTAGAACCACCAGCACCATAGGTAATCGAGAAGAAATCTGGATTTAAGGGTTGTAATTCTTGATGAACAATACGAAGTTTTTCAGCACCGGCATCAGTTTTCGGTGGGAAAAACTCAAAAGAAATGGGTATCCGTTTAGTCATGTCAAATCCTTGTAAACAGCGAAACAATATTTTTAGAAAAAAGGGCAGTCGGTTCACCGTCTGCCCTTAAGTTCTTAGTATTTGTAAGCGTCAGACTTGAATGGTCCCTCAACAGCAACACCTAAATAGCCAGCTTGCTCTTGAGTTAATTGAGTAAGTACACCACCAAAACCTGCAACCATTGCCGCAGCAACTTCTTCGTCAAGTTTCTTAGGAAGAACTTCTACACGAATTTTTGCAGTTTTTTCGTTTGCAGGAAGGTCAGCAAATTTCTCTTGGAATAAGTGAATTTGACCTAACACTTGGTTAGCAAAAGAACCGTCCATCACGCGTGATGGGTGACCAGTTGCATTACCTAGGTTTACAAGGCGACCTTCAGAAAGAAGAATGAGGTAGTTATTTTCATCTTCAGAACGATAAACTTGGTGAACTTGTGGCTTAACTTCAACCCACTTGTAACCACGTAAGTAAGCAGTATCAATTTCCGTGTCGAAGTGACCGATGTTACATACAACTGCACCAGCTTTTAAGCTATCTAACATTGCAGCATCACATACGTGGTAGTTACCAGTAGTAGTTACAACAAGGTCAGTGTTGCCAAGTAAGTCTTGGTTAATATCTTCTTTTTTGCCTGTTTGTACGCCATTTTTGTATGGAGATACAACTTCATAGCCGTCCATACATGCTTGCATTGCACAAATTGGGTCAACTTCAGTTACACGAACGATCATGCCTTCTTGACGTAAAGATTGAGCAGAACCTTTACCAACATCACCATAACCGATCACAAGCGCACGGCGACCAGACAAAAGCATGTCAGTTGCGCGTTTGATTGCATCATTTAATGAGTGACGGCAACCATATTTGTTGTCGTTTTTAGACTTAGTAACTGAGTCATTTACGTTGATTGCAGGTACTTTCAAAGAACCGTCTTTCCACATTTCGATAAGACGTTGAACACCTGTTGTGGTTTCTTCAGTAATACCATGAATGCGTTCTAAAAGAGCTGGATATTTGTCATGAACAAGAGCAGTTAAGTCACCGCCGTCATCCAAGATCATGTTGGCATCCCAAGGTTGACCATTAACATTAACTTGTTGTTCAAGGCACCACATATATTCTTCTTCAGTTTCACCTTTCCAAGCAAAAACTGGAATACCGCGAGCAGCAATTGCAGCAGCAGCATGGTCTTGAGTTGAGAAAATGTTACATGAAGTCCAACGAACTTCAGCACCTAATTCAATAAGCGTTTCAATAAGAACCGCTGTTTGAATGGTCATATGAATACAACCAAGGATTTTTGCACCAGCGAGTGGTTTAGACGCTGCATAACGTTTACGTAAACCAATTAAAGCTGGCATTTCTGCTTCAGCAAGTTTGATTTCTTTACGACCGTAGTCAGCAAGTGAGATGTCAGCAACTTTGTAATCTGTAAATGAAGCATTAACCGCGTTCATCAGGATCTCCTAGGGAAAAAATAGTATGGATCGTTCTGTTCGCGGATGCCGTTGTTGGTTAAAACGAGTGTTTAACCGATTGTCGAGCCTGGCAAATTGATCTTTAGTGCCGATCACTTGTCGCAGCATCCCTCGACTAGCGAAACATTGTACTTGGAAAAGCTTTTAGTGCCAATCCAGTTTTGTTTATTATCTGCTTAATTACGACTTTAGATTTAAATTATGGCCTTAAATATTCCCGAATCTTTGGCAAACCTCGAAGCGAATAGCGGTGTTTTTGCGGTTTGGATGGTACTTCGGCATCATGGGGTTCAAATTGATATTTCCGAGCTTATTCAAATTTGTCGATACGATGAAGACGGCACCTATACAATTGCCTTGGCTGTTGCTTTAAAGAAATTTGGGTTTGATGTGTCATTTTATTCGGATAAAGATCCAAATATTAGCCCAAGCGAGCGCATGAGTTATAAAGAAGCAAATGTATTGAAAATACCAACGAGCCCAGCGTTAAGCTATCAGGATATTCAAGCTGCAATTCAAAATGGAAAAATGGTCATTGTCTATTACGACACTTTAGCAGGAGTGGGGAACCAGTCACTTGTATATTCTATAGATCAAAATGAAATCTGCTTTTTTGATAGTTTTGAACCGATGTCAGCGGCAGTCTTTGAAAAGCAACGTCAAGTGGAAGGCATTTGTCGTCAGGCTATCGTGATTGATGATCGTAATTTTCAGATGCATTCAATCAAATTAAATTAGATAAAAAAGAGCCAGTAGAGTGCTGGCTCATATTAAAGTTATTTTTGTTGATATTCTTGAATTATTTCTAAAGCAGCACGAAAAGCCTCTTGTGTAGCAGGCGCACCGCAATATGGCAGGCTATGTAATAACGTTTCTTGAATTTCTTCAACTGTACAGCCATTGTTGAGCGCACCACGAACATGTCCTTTGAGTTCAGTTGGTGACTTAAGTGCAGTTAACATTGCCAAAGTAATTAATGAACGATATTTGCGCGGTAATACGCCTTCACGTTGCCAAGTTGAACCCCATGCATGTTCATTAATCCAGTCTTGCAATGGCTGGGTAAACGGAACAGTATTGTCTTGCGCACGTTTTACAAAAGTCTCTCCCATCACTTCGGTGCGAACTTTTAATCCATTTTCGTAATCTTGCTTAGACATTAATTTCTCCTAAAAATAAAAGCGTCGATTGACGCTTTTATGGCTGTTTATTAATTAATGCGAATCAAAAGTGATTGCAATAGTGAATTAGTGGAGGCATCAGTCACTAAATTTGATGAGGGTTCGATAAAGGAAGATCTTTATCTAAATTTTCATCAAAAACATCTGTAAGCATGCTGTCGAATCGAATTGCGTTGTATTGCAATAATTGTTGAGCTTCGCTTTCAGAAATGAAACCTTCTTTTGTAGCGTGTTCAATATTCTCTTCGAAAGTAAGTCCTTTAAATTTCCCTTTAGATTCAGCTTTTTTAAACTTATCCCAAAGTGGTTCAAGGGTTCGTAAAATTTGGAATGCATGTTCTAAACGACCAGTCACATCATCGGCTTTGGTTGAATAAAATACGTGATGTTTGAGTTGTTCTCTAAAAGGATGCTCTTGCATCATGAGTTCAGCAACTTGCTTTTTTAACTCATCATCGGGTTTCGAAATCACACGACCAAAAGGGAAACAGATCCATTTCACAAATGCTGCGGGAAGTTTAGCTGGGAAGTTTTCAAATAAACCCCAAAATGCTTCCTGAATATTCAAGAAAGCTTTTTGCAGAGCTAATTTAGCGTGAAGTTGTTCAGCTTCAGTCTTTTGACCAGCTTCATAAAATTTTAAAATCGCAGTAGAAATAAAGAGGTGGGCATGAATATCGGCCAAACGACCTGACAACATTTCTTTGCGTTTTAAGTCTCCGGCAAGTAAGCCAAGTGACATATCTGCAACCAAAGCAAAATTGGCGCTAAAACGGTTAATTGTTTTATAGTAAATGGCAGTAAATTGATCTACTGACTGCGGAGCATCGCTTGAGCCACCTGTCCAACCATAAGCAAATGATTTTGCTCCGCGGTTAAAGGTATAGGCTAAATGTTTAAATAACAGGTCATCGAATTTTTTAACTGAAGTGCTTTTATCTTCTGACTGAAGTAGTTGTAACTCTTCAAAAAGATAAGGATGACAACGCATTGAACCTTGACCAAAAATCATCAATGAACGAGTTAAAATATTTGCGCCTTCGACTGTAATTGCAATTGGAATAGCTTGATAGGTAAGTGCAAGGAAGTTGCGTGGTCCAAGTTGAATTGCACGTCCTCCGGCAATATCCATTCCGTGATTAACCACTTTACGCATCGTTTCAGTTGCATAGTATTTTGCCATGGCAGTCATCACGGCGGGTGTTCCCCCTTGATTTAGACCACACGTAACTAAATAACGGAATGCTTCAAGCATATAAGCATCACTTGCAATTTCACTGGTCGCTTCTTGGACACCTTCAAATTTACCAACAGAGATATTAAATTGCTGGCGAATTTTCGCAAAAGCTCCCACAGTTAAATAGCTCATTTCACCTGCAGCGGTTGCTAGGGCTGGAAGGGAAATACCACGGCCAACGCCTAAGCACTCCATCAGCATTCGCCAGCCTTTACCGGCATTTTCTTGCCCACCAATAATCCAGTCAATTGGAATAAAAACATCTTCTCCTTCTACGGTTCCATTCATAAATGGAGAACCTGGGAAATGACGTGCTCCTATTTTTACGCCTGCATGGCTTGCAGGAATTAATGCACAGGTAATACCGTATTCGGTTTTATTCTTATCGCCGAGTAATCCTTCAGGGTCATACAGTTTAAATGCAAGACCTACGACTGTGGCAATTGGGGCAAGCGTAATCCAGCGTTTAGAGAAATTCATGCGCAGGCCAAGAACTTGAGCACCTTCATATTCGCCGTAACAAACAACGCCTGAATCTGGAATGGCACCTGCATCTGAACCTGCTTCTGGACTGGTTAAACCAAAGCAAGGAATTTCTTCACCTTTGGCAAGGCCGGGCAGATACTGCTGCTTTTGTGCATCTGTACCGTAATGCATGAGCAGCTCACCCGGTCCCAACGAGTTTGGAACCATACAACTCACCGCGGTGGTGAGTGAGCGTGAAGCAATTTTGCTCATAATGCGACTTTGTGCGAATGAGCTAAATTCTTTACCACCAAACGATTTCGGAATAATGAGGCCTAAAAAACCTTTATCTTTAATAAATTGCCAAACTTCAGGAGGGAGATCTTTTAAGTGATGATGAATTTCCCATTCATTTAGCATGCTACAAAGCAATTCAACTTCATTATCAATGAAACTTTGCTCTTCTTCTGACAACGTTGGGTAGGGATACTTTTCAAATTGAGACCAATCAGGTGCTCCCATAAATAACTCTTTTTCCCACCAACTGGTACCAGCCTCTAAAGCCTCTTGTTCTGTGGTACTAATGCTCGGCATTGAATTCGCTAAAGTCTTATAAGCAGGCTTGGTAATCAGGTTAAACCGTAATGGTTCAACTAAAATAATGATGCTGAGCGCAATAATTGGAATACCTAAAAGCAGAGACCACGGTGTTAGCAAGAATGCCGAAAGTATGGCAATAATAATGGCCACACCGCTACCAAGAACTTTATTTAAGTTAAAATAGAAAATTGCCCATACTGCAATAAGCTGAATAATAATACTTAATATAAAGAGTAGGAAAATCATACTTGCTCCTTACTAGATAAGCCCTCAGGTGGATGACGTTACAAAAGCGAGGAGATATTTAAGGCTTAACTAGCTGTTTAGTTGCTGTTTAAATTTGAGTTTTTATGTCGCAAATATTGATGTATATGCTAGAGCAGGGATATATCGTACTTTTAGGTATAAGATATTTTTGAGTGAAAGTGTAAGGCGTTATTTTATTGATTTGTCAAGAAATGTTATTGATTTTCTTATACAAATAAAAAGCCCTCTGTGTTAGAGGGCTTTTATAGATATTTAATTTATTAAGCTTCGACGGTTTGAACAGCAATTTTTTTAGCTGGATCTACTTTACGACGAACTTCTGGTACTGGCTCACCATGGTATTGACGGTCAGCAAAGTAACTTGAACGAACCATTGGCGCAGACCAAATATTTCTAAAGCCAAGTTTGCGGCCATGCTCTGCATAACGTTCAAACTCTTCTGGCGTTACAAAGCGGTCAATTGGCGCGTGTTGCTTAGAAGGCTGTAAATATTGACCAATAGTGACATAGTCAACATCGTGAGCGCGTAAATCATCAAGTAATGCAATGACTTCTTCTTCAGTTTCACCAATACCAACCATCAAACCACATTTTGTTGGAATGTCTGGACAATATTCTTTAAACATTTTAAGTAAGGTTAAAGAATGTTGATAGTCTGAACCTGGACGCATTGCTTTATATAAGCGAGGTACAGTTTCAATGTTATGGTTAAATACGTCTGGCGGACATTCGGTCATAATGCGTAAAGCAATATCCATACGTCCACGGAAGTCAGGTACTAAAATTTCAAGCAATGTAGTCGGGCTAAGCGCACGAGCTTCTTTAATACAGTCCACAAAATGTTGTGCACCGCCGTCAAGCAAGTCATCACGGTCAACCGAAGTAATTACTGCGTACTTGAGTTTCAGATTGGAAATGGTTTCCGCCATGTGACGAGGTTCGTCAGCATCTAAGGCATTTGGACGACCATGTGCAACATCACAGAAAGGGCAACGACGTGTACAAATATCGCCCATAATCATGAATGTTGCCGTACCGCCACCAAAACATTCTGGGAGGTTAGGACAAGCTGCTTCTTCACAAACGGTATGGAGTTTTTGAGCACGTAAAGTCGTTTTAATACGCTGAACTTCTTCTGGTGCCGTCATCTTGACACGAATCCAGTCAGGTTTACGCGGCACTTCAACCGTAGGTACAACTTTTACAGGAATTCTTGCGACTTTTTCTGCGCCACGAAGTTTTACACCCTGTTCAGGTTTACGGTGTTCTGACATATTTAACTTTTCCACTCGTTTATAGAGACATTGACATTGTATTATAGCGAAGTTCTTCAGTTAATAGCGGAAAATAACTATTCATATAATAAATGTGGTTATTCAGAAATATAGGGTTGAGAAATACATAAATTCACCGCATATTAGTCATAATCTATTATAAAATATGGTCATTCAAGAGAGGAAGGAGCTTTCAATGCCACGTAAAAAAGAGGTCGTTAGTGGGAATTTCGTTAAATACGATGCGGTAGTTCTCGGTTCTGGACCTGCAGGTGAAGGCGCGGCAATGAAGCTTGCAAAAGCGGGTAAGCGTGTTGCAATTGTAGATGTGCGTGATCAACTTGGTGGTAACTGTGCCCACGTAGGGACAATTCCAAGTAAAGCATTACGTCAAACAGTTTCTAGTATTATTCGCTATCAACGTGATCCAATGTTTCAAAAAGTAGGTGAATGGAAACAGTTCACCATGAAACAGGTGTTGCGTAATGCTCATAAAGTGATTCAACAACAAGTTGATACACATACACGTTTTTATGACCGTAACAAGATTGGTGTCTTCCACGGGCGGGCATATATTCAAGATAAAAATACAGTTTTAGTTTTCAGTCATGAAGGCATTAAAGAAACGATTATCTGTAAACAGGTTGTGATTGCGACAGGTAGCCGTCCTTATCATCCACAAGGTCTTGATTTTGACCATCCTCGCGTATTCGATTCAGATAAAATTCTTGATCTTGATTACTCAATTCAAAAAATCATCATTTATGGCGCTGGTGTTATTGGCTGTGAATATGCCTCAATCTTTATTGGTTTAGATCATAAAGTTGACTTGATTAACACACAGCAAAAACTATTAAGCTATTTAGATGATGAAATTGCTGATGCTTTGTCTTATCACTTACGCGAACAAGGTGTATTGATTCGCCACAATGAACAAATGGACCATCTTGAAACGTTTGATGATCACGTTGTTCTACATTTACAAAGTGGTAAAAAGATTAAAGCCGATGCGATTCTTTGGTGTAATGGTCGTTCAGGTAATACAGAAGGCTTAGGTCTTGAGAACGTTGGATTAGTTCCAAACAACCGTGGTCAACTTTCAGTAAATGATCAATACCAGACTGAAGTTGAAAACATCTATGCTGCTGGTGACGTTATTGGTTGGCCTTCACTAGCTTCGGCTGCTTATGACCAAGGGCGCTGTGCTGGCGCAAACATGAGTGGTGAAGATGCTAAACCAGTACGTGATATTCCTACAGGTATTTATACCATTCCGGAAATCTCATCAATTGGTAAAAATGAACAGGAATTAACGGAAGAGAAAATTCCGTATGAAGTGGGTCAAGCTTCTTTCCGTCATTTAGCTCGTGCACAAATTACAGGTGATACGGTAGGCGAGTTAAAGATTCTTTTCCATCGTGACACTATGGAAATTTTAGGTATTCACTGTTTTGGTAATAACGCTGCTGAAATTATCCACATTGGGCAAGCAGTTATGCACAGCCCAAACAATACCTTGAAATATTTTGTTGAAACGACATTTAACTATCCAACAATGGCTGAAGCATATCGCGTAGCTGCGCTCAACGGTATGAATCGCTTATTTTGATTTTAAATAAGTTTTTAAGAAAAGAGCCCGCAAATCTGCGGGCTTTTTTCTTTTCATTAGATCATACGATTTTTATATTTTTATGACAGTTTTAGAGATTTATTTATATACTTTATATTCTAGTGAGCACAAAATGCTTGGTTAAAATATTCAAACAAATCAGGTGTCTGCTTCCATAGAATAATAGAGAGAACTAAAAAACTGCCTATTAGTGCAATCATAATTGTTTTCAAAAGTAAGGCATTATGCGTCATGGATAACGGCATCCTCATTCACAAAGAAATGTACGATTACCCCTAGTATACTTAAGGCTATAGAACATAACCAAATCGCATTGTAATTACCTGTTAAGTCATGGTTAACGCCGCCAAGCCAGCCACCAAAGAAAGAACCAACTTGATGAGTGAAAAATACAATACCACTCAGCATCGATAGATATTTTACCCCAAACATATTTGCCACAATGCCATTTGTGAGCGGAACTGTAGAGAGCCATAAAAGGCCCATAATGACCCCAAAAGCATATACCGTATAAGTGCTTAACGGTAATAATAAAAAAGCAATGATCGCGATGCCACGGCTACCGTAAAGCGCCATTAATAATTTAGGTTTTGAAAAGCGGTCGCCTAACCAACCCGCGCCATAGGTTCCCACAATATTGAATAGGCCAATTAAAGCGAGGAATACAGTACCAGTAGTTGCATCAAATCCGTGATCAATTAAATAGCCGGGTAAATGCACACCCAAGAAGACGACTTGGAATCCACACACTAAAAAGCCTAAAGCTAACCACCAGAAGGGCTTATGTCTTTTGGCAATGTTAAGAACTTGTTTAAATGTGAACTGAGGCTGTGTAATTGCTTTTGGCGTTTGATTGCTAGGCCCTTTTAACATCCATGCTAGCGGAATAATAAGAGCAATTAACAACGCACTCACCATTAAGGCTGCTGACCATCCGACATTTTTGAGTAAGAGAAGGGTAGATGGCAGCATAATAAACTGACCAAAAGAACCAGCTGCACTTGCAATCCCCATTGCCATACTTCTTTTTTCTGGTGGAGCAGCTCGACCTACTGCACTGAGTAAGACTGTAAAAGAAGTCGCTGATAAAGCTATACCAATAATCAGCCCCAGACTTAAATTTAAGATTAATACGTTTGAACTAAAGGCCATTAAGAGTAGGCCAAGGGTATAAAGGAGTCCGCCAACCGCAACCACAATTTTACTGCCATATTTGTCTGCAATTGCGCCTGTAAAAGGTTGAACGACTCCCCAGATCAGGTTTTGCATGGCAATCGCGAGACTAAAAACATGTTGGCCCCAGCCAAATTCGTGGCTCATCGGTACGAGATAAAGTCCAAAACCATGCCTAACGCCTAAAGAAAGTGCCAAAATAATTGCACTTCCAATCAACATATAAATGAGGGGCTGGGAAAAGTGATTGCCAGTTTTAGTCATGATTAATGGAAAATTATAATAATGTGATCATTTATTGTAGAAGATATATCGAGTAATATCGATATGTCTGGAAAGAATATTTAAGAAGAATTAAAAAGTTCGTAAGGGTCGTATTTTATGATGAGAAAATTAAAGAAGCAGAAATCATTTTGATCTCTGCTTCTTATAAGAATTAAGCTGCGGAATTACGTTCAAGTAATGCTTGTTCAAAAAGAACTTGTTCCTTTTCTTTATGTTCGGTTGTGAAGCGAATTAAAATTACGCTACAGCCTGCGACCATAACCAGCCCCCCTAAAATAAACAAGCAAGTTTGAACATCAAGTAAGCCTTTAAGTAGGAAACCTGCTGCGACGGCACCAACATTGCCACCTGCACCAATAATTCCTGCCACACCACCTAATGCATTACGATCAATAAATGGTACGAGTGCGTAAGTTGCTCCACACGCCATATGTGTAAAGAGTGCAAAAATAGTCATCGAGATAATTGCGAGCGCAACAGCATTCATTTGTGAGAAGAGTATTAAGAATAGACCCTCACCTACAATCATAAGTACAAGTACCTTCGTGCGACCATCTAATCCTTTCTTGAGTGCAACTTTATCGGAAATGATACCGCCAAGAGCACGAGCAAATAATGCCAGCAGACCAAAGATTCCTGCAGTTAACCCAGCCGTTTTTAAATCCATTTTAAACTGATCAACATAGTACATTGCTGCAACGTTATGGATAAAAATCTCAATACCGAAACTTGCACCATATGCCAGAAATAAAATCCAGACACGATAGTTACGAGCGGCTTGCATTAAAATGGCCGTACCGCCTTTTTTACCACTACCGACCTCAATACCTTGTGCACGAACTTCTTTAAAGTTTCCTTGAGGACAATCTTGAGTTAATTTCCAGTAAAGAATGCCAACAATAACCATCATTACGCCAGGTACGATTAGTGCCACGCGCCATCCCATAGTTTGTTCAACACCAAACATCACAATTGCACCGAGCAATAAAGGCATTAAGGCTTGTGTTGCACCACCGCCAGCATTTCCCCAACCAGCTGAAGCTGCGTTTGCTGTACCGACTATATTAGGAGCAAACATTACACTTGTATGATATTGAGTAATTACGAAGCTTGCACCAATAGCACCGATAAGTAATCGAAAGAACAGAAAAGATTCATAACTATTGGCAGCAGCTACACCAAATACTGGAATACTGCCAACTAACAGGAGAGTGGTGTACGTAATACGTGGGCCATATTTGTCACAGAGTGGTCCGACAATAAGCCGAACTAAAATCGTAATAGCAACGGCAGCAATATTAATATTGGCAATTTGATCTTTTGTTAATCCAAATTCACCTTTAATAACGGGCATTAATGGTGCACACGCAAACCATGCGAAGAAACAAACAAAGAAAGCGAGCCATGTCATGTGGAAGGCACGCATTGCTGGAGTTGAAAAACTGAATAATTTAATCTCAGTTGCTTTTTTTGCATTTAGATTTACATTTGAAGACATACGCCGTCCCCCTGAACTGAACGAAATTTTAATTTGCATGGGCAATTTATTGCCTATCTGCAGACCGATCAGAGCGGACATCGTTGGCCGTCTTGGTGTATTCATTGAATCAACATTGATTCATCATGCAATGAATAAAGCAAAGGGCGTGCCAAAAAATGAATTTTACTAAAAAGGAAAAATTACTTTCTAATTTTATTGAGTTAGTTTGTGAATATAAAATAATAAAAAGATCACGAAAAATGGAGGAGAAGTAATACGAGAGTAAGAAGGTTGGTTTATCTATAGTTTTTATAAAAAATGCTCATTTTTTTAGCATTTTGATTTAAAAAGAAGCAATTTCTAGGCGGAATAAATTGAAAGAAAGCTATAAAAACGTGCATAAGTTTTTATAGCTTTATATCTAGCTGAGTTTAGAAGCGATAACCAATACCGGCGTAACCTAGAATTGGGTTAATTTCGATATCCGCTTTTGCATTGATTAATTCGCCGTATTTAGCGTCGTTGACTGTAATGGTCGTATCTGTTTTCAAATGGGCATAAGAGACAGAGCCAACGGCATACCATTTGTCATTAAAGTCGTAAGTAAAGCCTGCGGTCGCAACAGGTGCAATCGCATCAGATGCTTCCAGTTCTACTTTAGGGTCACCAGTGCTAGTTTTTCTTTCTAAAGCAGCCCCAGCTTTACCATCTTTAATATTTACGATCATATGACCAGCATTGACTAAATCTTTCTCAATCGCTGGGTTCATTTCTAATTCGCTAAAATAGGCATACATCACACCTAGACCAACATATGGTCTAAATTTATTTACACCAGTTTTGCCGAAATGGTATTGAAACTCAAAGGCAGGTGTCCAGGCGCGTGCTGAAGCAGCGCTGCCATGTCCTTCAAGGTCTGTAATGAAAAGATTATTATTAAGCTCCATAGAACCAGCAATTCCTCCCGCTGGTGTAGCGGTAGCTGAAAAAGGAGCATAAATTTTACCTTTACCTTGTAAATCAACTTTAGGGGGGATACCAGCTTTTAACTCCAATGAAAAGTTATCTGTAAAAAAGTAATTGCTCATGAGTCCTAAAGTCGTAACATCATCCGCCTCTAAGCCAGTATTCTCGGCCTCCCATTGACTTAAACCGCGAACTTCAGCTGTTCCGCTTAACCAAGATGGAATTTCATCGGCACCTAATCCACCAAGAGTATCAATAAGTTTTTCAAGCACAATATTACTATTATCATCTGAAATATTGTCCTGAATGGTTTTGATTTTAATATCTCCAACCTTAGATTTCTCATTCTCTTTAACAGAAGTATTAATTCTGAAAGGTTGAGCTTTTCCTGTGGGCTTGACATATAAGGGACCAGCAGAGACTGAAAAACGTTTGAAGCCATCACCATCTTTTAAGCTAAAATATGGAGATGCGGCGGAGGTAACTGTTGGCAGAGCAAAAAAGGCAGCTGTCATACAAAATAATGACTTTTTCATCATAAATGGACTCCATGTCCGGCATTTGTTTACTGATTTTTATTGAGCCAACCATACCGCGTTTTATTAAAATGATTGTTTATTAAAAATTAATAATTGTAATTTTTTTGAAATAATTGTTTATATTTGGCAATATTTGTTAATTAAAAATACATAATAAATAATAAAAGGCTACATAAAGTAGCCTTTTATTAAATGTAATTAAATGATTAGTTGAAGCGAGATAAGTCTTCTTCAGGGCGCGCAGTTAAAACTTCAATGCCCGTTTGAGTCACTAAAATAGTATGTTCATATTGAGCTGAAAGTTTATGGTCTTTCGTTACAACAGTCCATTTGTCACCTAATAGTTTAGTTTGCCATACGCCTGCATTTACCATAGGTTCAATGGTAAAAGTCATACCTGCTTCCAGACGCATTCCTGTACCAGCTTGACCATAATGTAATACTTGAGGCTCATCATGGAAAACAGTTCCAATACCGTGGCCACAATATTCTCGCACTACACTAAAGCGTTCTGACTCTACATATTTTTGGATTGCGTGGCCGATATCACCTAAATATGAACCATCTCTAACTGTTGCCATCCCTCGATACATTGCTTCTTGAGCAACTTTACATAGACGATTAGCCAAAATAGAAGTTTCGCCACCGACGACATACATCATATTTGTATCGCCGTGATAGCCATCTTTAATAACAGTTACGTCAATATTAAGAATATCGCCATTTTTTAAAGTTTTATTTTCAGAAGGAATACCATGACAGACAACATGGTTAACCGAAGTACAAATAGAGTGCTGAAAAGCAGGGCGTCCAGGAGCTCCACCATAGCCGACACAGGCAGGAATAGCATGTTGCACATTTTCAATGTGATTGCGGCAAATAGTATCAAGTTCAAGTGTACTTACACCTGCCTTAATATGGGGCTTGATCATCTCTAGAACTTCAGCCGCCAGTCGTCCTGCAATGCGCATTTTTTCAATTTCATCTGGAGTTTTAATTAATCGACGTGGAGCTGTATAAGTACTGTTCATGATCTCTAAAAACTTTTGGTAATTTACAAGTGTCTATGGTATAAATAGCCGCCCATTTTATCAAATGCTTTTCGTGAATATCTTTTACGAACAATTTTGATAGATGGCGTAAAAATCCGCACATATATCGTCACATTACTCTGGGTGCCTGTAAAAGGGTGGAGAATGCGGATATATGGAGGCCTAACCCAAACTTTAAGGTATAGAAAATGGCAGATTACAACGTAAGTATGCGTGACCTTCTTCAAGCTGGCGCGCACTTTGGTCACCAAACACGTTTCTGGAACCCAAAAATGCGTCAATACATTTTTGGCGCGCGCAACAAAATTCACATCATCAACCTTGAGCATACTGTTCCTGCGTTAAATGATGCTTTGAACTTCGCTAACCAATTAGCAAGCAAAAAGAACAAAGTTTTGTTCGTTGGTACAAAACGTGCTGCTTCTAACATCATCCGTGAACAAGCGCAACGTGCGGGTCAACCATATGTTGATCACCGTTGGTTAGGTGGTATGTTGACGAACTGGAAAACTCTTCGCCAATCTATCAACCGTTTAAAAGACCTTCAAACTCAATCTCAAGATGGTACTTTTGCTAAGCTTACTAAACGTGAAGCTTTAGAGCGTACTCGTGAGATGGAAAAACTTGAACGTGCTTTAGGCGGCGTTAAAAACATGGGTGGTTTACCTGACGCATTATTCGTAATTGACGTTGATCACGAATCAATTGCGATTAAAGAAGCTAAAAACCTTGGTATTCCAGTAATCGGTATCGTTGATACAAACTCTAACCCAGACAACGTAGACTACGTTATTCCTGGTAATGACGATGCAATCCGTGCGGTTACACTTTATGCTTCTGCTATGGCTGATGCGATTCTTGCTGGTAAAGAATATGCTCAATCACAAGCAAATGCACAAGCTAAAGGCGAAGAAGCTGCTAAAGAAGCTCCAGAGGCTTAATGCGTTTTGACGCAGGCTTGTCATTTTTGCGACATGTAATGGTGGCAAATTAAGCGTCGAGAGTGCAAACGGCCCAGAGTTTCTTTGGGCCGTTTTTGTTGAAAAGATTTATTTTCTACCGTATTTAGGAGAACAACATGACTGCAGTTACTGCGAGCATGGTAAAAGAATTACGTGACCGTACTGGTCTTGCAATGATGGAATGCAAAAAAGCATTAACAGAATCTAATGGTGATGTTGAATTAGCGATTGATAACCTTCGTAAATCAGGTCAAGCAAAAGCTGCTAAAAAAGCAGGTAACATTGCTGCTGACGGTGCAATCACAATCGTTCAAGAAGGCAATAAAGCGATTCTTTTAGAAGTAAACTGTCAAACTGACTTCGTTGCTAAAGACGAAAACTTTGCTGGTTTCTCTGCTAAAGTTGCTGCTGCTGCACTTGCTGCAAATGAAACTGATGCGACTAAAATTGCTGAATTGAAACTTGAAGATGGTGCTACTGTTGAAGAAGCACGTATTGCTCTTGTTCAAAAAATCGGTGAAAACATCCAAGTTCGTCGCGCGAAAATCGTTGAAGGCGAAAGCTTGGCTATCTACAAACACGGTTTAAAAATCGGTGTTGTAGTTTCTTATACAGGTGATGCTGATACTGGTAAAGGTATTGCAATGCACGTTGCTGCATTCAACCCAGTTGCTGTAAATGCTGAAGCTGTTCCTGCTGATCTTATCGCTAAAGAAAAAGAAATTGCTGAAGCGAAAGCGTTAGAATCTGGCAAACCAGCTAATATCGTTGAAAAAATGGTAACTGGTTCTGTTGATAAATATTTGAACGAAGTTGCTCTTGACCGTCAAATGTACGTTATTGACAACGACAAAAAAGTTGCTGATGTATTAAAAGCAACTGGTACTACTGTTGTTAACTTCGTACGTTTCGAAGTTGGTGAAGGTATCGAGAAGAAAGTAGAACTTAGCTTCGCTGAAGAAGTTGCTGCTGCTCAAGCTGCTGCGAAGTAATTCGTATCACGATAAAAAAAGCCCCTTTGGGGCTTTTTTTATCTCAACTAAAATGAGGGTATATAATGATAAATAAAAAAAATCTTAGTATTGGCGGTGTCATTATTTTATTGATCGCTGCATATTTTGGTCTGGATTTATCTGGGTATAAGCAGAATCAATCGCCATTATCAACCATACCTGAAGCTCAACATACTGAAACTACACAATCAAGCAATGATAAGGTCGACACAATAAAAGCTGCTTATGCGCAGAGACAAAGTAATGTTCAAGTGCAGGGAAGTGGTCGAGTAAAAGCAATTTTAAGAGATGATAATGATGGGTCGAGACACCAGAAATTTATTCTTGTTTTAGAAAATGGCCTTTCAATTTTAGTCGCACATAATATTGATTTAGCAAATAAAATTCCTAATTTGAAAAAAGGTGACATGGTAGAGTTTTATGGCGAATATGAATATAACCCTAAAGGTGGTGTATTACACTGGACTCATCGTGATCCACAAACTCGTCATGAAAGCGGTTGGCTTAAACATGATGGGCAAATCTATCAATAAAGCCAAATAAACGAATAAAAATATTGTTCTTTATAGAGCAATTTTATTCTATTCAGTTTCTTAAAACATGCTATGGTTTTTTTATTGAATAGATGAGACGTATTTATGCAGCGGGAGCAAGCCGATTATCTGCATGTGCGGGAGCTGGGTGGTTTAGAGTTACTAAAAGCACATTATCACCAAACACAATTTTCGAAGCATACTCATGAAGGGTATTGTATCGGTGTGATTGAAGAGGGCGCACAGTCTTTTTTTCGGACGGGCCAGCTACATGTAGCTCCTAAAGGCGATATTATTTTAGTAAACGCTGATGAGATTCATACGGGCTCATCTGCTGTTGAGTCGGGTTGGCGATATCGGGCGATTTACCCCACACCTGAAATGTTGGCAGAAGTCAGCCAAGATTTCTTTGAAAATTCACGTGGGGCGCCATGGTTTCCTCAAGCTGTGATTCGTGACTTAGGTTTGGCCCAACAACTTTGTTTACTTTTTGATTTATTAGAACAAAAAGATAATTTCTTGTTAAAAGAAACAATGTATTTGTCTACTTTAGCCTGTTTAATGAAACGACATGGTAAATCAAATCACACTTTTTGTGAGTTGCCTGAGGCATATTCCAAAATATTAAAAGTTAAAGAATTACTAGTAGAAATGCCTGAAACGAATTTTTCTTTGCAAGATCTGGCTAACATGGTGGGATTGAGTGCATGGCATTTCTTAAGACAATTTAAAAAATATGTGGGCTTGCCACCTCATGCATGGCTTGTTCAAGCACGCTTACAAAAAGCAAGGCAATTATTAAAACAGGGTGACCAAATTGCCATGGTGGCGCAGCAATGTGGCTTTTCTGATCAAAGTCATTTTAATCGCCACTTTAAAAAAGCTATGGGGGTGACACCAACTCAATATGTAGCTAGTCTAAATAACTAAATTATTAAAAAATTATTTACAGCAATTTTATTCAATATAAGTCGGCCTTCATCAAGCATGTTGTAGAGATGCTTCTTATATTGGATTTTATATATGAATATTCAGCTTAATCAGACGGTTGGGTTTCCAAAAAATAAGCCATCTTATCTCTTTTTACGTGGCGCAATGGATATTTTACCATTGTCAATTTCTGTCATTCCATGGGCAATTTTAGCAGGCTCTATGGCAATTCATGCAGGTTTATCTTTTTATAAAGCACTTGCGATGTCAGGAATTATCTTTGCTGGAGCAGCTCAATTAGTTAGTTTAAGCATGGTAATGGAAGGCGCATCCGCTTTTACAATTTATGTGACTATTTTCTTTTTAACGGCTCAGCATTTTATTTATGCATTAACTTTAAGAAATGACATTTCTATTTTGCCTCTTTCGAAACGGTTAAGTTTGGGCTTTTTATTAACAGATGAATTATTTGCGGTGTGTGCATCTGGTGAAAAAAGGCAGCCAGAATATTTGTTGGGTGCAGGTCTATCTTTTTATTTATTCTGGGTAGTGTTTAGCTTGGTAGGAATACTTTTGGCAACAGTGATTCCTAATTTATTAAATTATCATTTAGATTTTTCAATTGTGGCTATTTTTATTGCCATGATAGTGCCGTTATGTAAGGGGTTGCCAGTAGTCGCTGGTATTTTAGTGACTTGTTTAAGCGGGTTTTTCTTTAAATTTTATCAAGTTGAAGGGGCGATTTTACTTTCAGGGTTAATAGGGATGTTGGTTGCTGTGTTAACTGAAAAAATAGGTAAGGAGCAGTAATATGTCTTGGTTTGTGATTTTAGGCTTGGCAGCAATCGTTTTTTTTAATCGTTACTATTTTTTAGAACCGAATGTTAAAGTTAAACTGCCCCTTGTTATGAATAAAATGCTTAATTATTCTGCGCCTTGTTTGTTAACAGCAATTTGTATTCCAGTTGTTTTCTTTGATGGCGATAATTTAAAGGGAATTGTAGATAATCCTTATATTTATGCAGCAATCTTTTGTCTTGTGATTTCCATTTATTTAAAAAGAGTACTTTTAAGTGTTATCGCTAGTTTGGTTTTTTTCTATTTTATAAATTTTCTAATAAATTAGTAAAATGTAAAAAGCTGAATCGAGATGATCCAGCTTTAATTTAACGATTAGGAAAGAGCGTGTTTTTGTCTGCTTTTCCATTTAGGTAAGACTTTTCCTAGATAGGCATCCATGCACCAAACCGGTCCAATCAGTAGAAATTGTAAGTCTTTAAAGAAAGATGGTTTTTTGCCTTCGATTTTATGTCCATAAAACTGTCCGACCCAAGCAACCACAAAAATAGCGATATAAAATCCTACTCCTACAGGTAGGGTGTAAATGAGCCACGCCATAACGACCAGTAAAGCAGCCATTGCAACAGCAAGTACAAGATCTAAACGTGCATAAAATACTAAAGTGAGTACAAGTAATAGAGCGGTAAGTAAAGTGCTGAAATGGGCAATGATTCCAATAATAGAAAATAAAATGGCGGGAACGCAGAGCCAGTGAATTTGTTTATTGGTTGGGTTTTGATGGCTTTCGCTATATTCATCAAACCATTCTGTAATGGATTTCATTAATGGCACACTCCTTGTTTTAGCTTTGATTTATTTTTTCTGAGTATATTTTATCCTGTTCTTAAGGTGGGCGACAAGAAACCGATACTATTCAACTATAGAGCTTGGTAATGGAGGCTTTTAAAAGCATGAGAAAAACGTAATGCCTTGCTTATAGAAAAAGTACTCAATGTAGTCTTGAGAATGATGCAATTTTTCAGAATATTTTTTATAGGTTACGAGATGATGAAATCATCAAAAAAAGTGTGATTTTGAGATAGGTGGGAAAATTGTATGAAAAAGCTCTGCTCATCTACTCTAAAAACGCCATAAATAGCCCTAATTTTAGAAAAATGGTACTAGGGTAGCGCGAATTTAATAAAGTTGCTCTAAACGCAATTTAGAAGCAAAATAAGCTTGGATAAAATAAACCTACTTTTTTGTGTAAAAAATATTCAAATTTAAGGTTGGGGAAGGGCTAAAAAAAGAAATTTTTTAACTTAAGTTAGAAATTATTTTTATAGTTTAAAACATAAAAAAGCCGCATAAAAAAATGCGGCTTTTTACATGAACTCTAGAGGCTATAACTTATGAAGTTGGACCATCAACACGTTCAATATTTACTTTTGCAGTTCCAGCATTGGTAATGCCAAGACGTTTAGCTGCACCGTATGATAGGTCAAGTACACGATTGCCATGGAAAGGACCACGGTCATTTACTTTTACAACCACACTTTTACCATTGTCTTTATTAGTTACACGGATGTAACAGTTCAATGGTAGGCTACGGTGAGCAGCAGTTAGAGCATTCATATCGAATGTGTCACCACTTGCTGTTTTGCGTCCATGGAATTGACGACCATACCATGAAGCCATGCCAGTTTGGCTAAACTTACGAACAGTGTTTGAAGCTACTGTGTTAAGTTTTTCAATCACTGAAGGCTCATCTTCAGGGATTTCAATTTTTGCTGCGATCGCTTGACGACGGATTTGATCGCCAGAACGTTCAGTGATTGAAAGACTGTTAATGTTAGAAAAACGAGAATTAAAATTTTGAGTATCTTTACTCAATACACGAGCTGCTAAATTAGAGCCATCTACATCACTATTTAATGATGATGATTGCACCATTTCAGCGTGCAATGGGGCTATGCTTAAACTAGCCGTCAGTGCAAGAACGTATTTCAGCGATAACTGCATTTGTATAAACTCCTGAGAACATGTACTTTTTTCTTTCAGCTATGGGCTGAAATTTAAAGTGAACATGTCTGATTATTCACTTTTGCAATTGCTACATTGGGGTGGATAATATTCATCGCTTACGGAGAGTGTCTAGTCTTTAACGAGAAATCGTTACAAAAAGGGCAAAAACTTACAGTTATGGGTTAAAAAATAATCAAAAGTGTAACAAAATATTAAATTTGTGCGTATTGTGATCTATTTAACAAAAATATTTATTGACTTTTACATAACTTATAAAAAAGCTAGCCTATCGGCTAGCCACTTCAGTGCCTAATAACCATACAGCAGTCGCATACATACGGCTCTTATTATAGGTCGTAATTACTTGGAAATTCGGGTAAGTTAAATAGTAAATTGGACCGTTATAGTCTTGTAATTGAATAACATTCACCATATCCAGATCATCAATTTTAACTAAAGGATTTAATGGTGAGACACCTAGTGTCTTTAATGCACCATATGGAAAAGGCTGAGTTAAATCTTTAGCAATAATACTTTCCGGATTTGATCCCGTGTAACGTGCCATAAAGCCGATAGGTTGATCGCGTTGCCATCCTTGTTTTGCTAAGTAGTTTGCGATTGAACCAATTGCATCTTCCGCAGAGTTTCTTAAGTCGATATGCCCATTACCGTCATAATCGACACCATATTTACTAATATTGCTCGGCATAAATTGTGGATAGCCAATTGCACCTGCGTATGAACCTACAATACTATTTGTTGGGTAGCCTTCTTTATAAGTCCATGCAATAAGGGCAGCTAGCTCATCACCAAAATATTCAGCGCGGCGAGGGTAGCCAAAAGCAAGTGTGGCTAAGGCATCACGTGTAATAAAAGAACCTTTATTCGCGCCATAACCTGTCTCAACACCCAAAATACCTAAAATGACAGCCTGAGGTACACCATATTGTTGTTCAGCACGGTTTAAAGCATCTGTATATTGGTTTTTGAAACGGACACCACGTTGAATTGTTCCTTCAACCAGAAACATAGAACGATAGTCATACCAAGGTTTACTTTCACCTGGTCGAGTCATAATATTTAGAATGTTTGGTAAATTTTTTGCACCATTCATGGCCGCATCAACCTGATCGCCACTTAACCCATAAGCGCTCATGGTTTTTTGTTTAAAATTTACATAATCAGGATGTGTTGCAAAATCGTTGGCCTGAGCGAAGTGACTTGTACTGATTAAACCAGTACACAAAGCGAGCATTTTTAAAGTTTTATTTAAGTGTTGAGACAACATATCGTTTTTAAATTCCAGATTATCGATGTGTATGAATGGACATGACTAAACCAAAAGTGGCCATTAAAGTAATAATAGCTGTTCCGCCATAACTCATAAAAGGTAAAGGAACACCTACTACAGGTAAAATACCACTGACCATTCCCGCATTTACAAATACATAAACAAAAAAAGACAAACCAAAGGCGCCAGCAACTAAACGTCCATAGTTATGGAAGCTTTGTAAACCGATTTGGAATGTTCTAAAAATAATAGCAAAATAAAGAATAACTAAAATAAGTACACCGATGAGCCCAAATTCTTCGGAATACGCAGCAATAATAAAGTCGGTATGACCTTCGGGTAAAAAGTGCAAATGTGATTGAGTCCCTTCAAGAAATCCTTTACCTGAAAAACCACCAGAACCAATTGCAGTTTTAGATTGAATAATATTCCAACCTGTACCGAGCGCATCTGCCTCTGGATCAAGCAACGTTAAAACCCTTTGGCGTTGATAGTCGTGTAAAAGAAATTCCCAAGCAATCGGAATAATGACCGCAGCGCAGGCTCCTGCGGCACCGATCATACGCCATGATAGCCCACTTAAAAATAAGACAAATATGCCGCTTGCTAGTACTAAAAGAGATGTCCCTAAATCCGGTTGTTCTGCAATTAATAAAAAAGGAATACCAATTAATATTAATGATAAAACAACTTGTGAAAAGCTAGGGGGAAGGGGTTTTCGTGCTAAAAACCATGCAACCATCATGGGCATGCCGATTTTCATGAACTCACTGGGTTGGACACTTCCGACACCGGGAATATCAATCCAGCGCTGAGCACCCATTCGGACTTCACCAAACACCATGACTGCCACAAGTGAAAATAAGCCAAACAAATAAAAATATGGTGAAAAAGCTTGATAGACCTTGGGCGGAATTTGGGCTAGACCAAACATAACTAAAAAGCCAATACCAAAACTCATGGCTTGTTTACTCACTAACCCCACATCCTGTGCAGAAGCACTATATAGTACGGTTAAACCTAATAAAGCATTTAAGAGTAGAAATAGGCATAACCAAGGGTCAACATGGAGTTGTTGCCACTTCGATGGTTGCATAGCGGTGCTAAGACCATCTCGAGGAGCTTGGCGTAAAAATTTATATTGTGGGCTAGGAGACATGCGGCGTTAACTAAGGTCAATCAGTGCTTGGCGCATGCTAACATAAACTTGGTTAATGGCAATGTATATCAATATTTTGCAATAAAAAAACCTAGCTCGCGCTAGGTTTCCGATAGTCTATTTTTTATTAGTTAAAGAATAGGCCATCATGATATTCAGCCATCGCTTTCAGTTCAGTGCGATTTAAGCTTGGAATCAGTTTATCGATTGCAATGTGAACAGCTTTTGTTACGGCTGCTGCACCAATATCGGCTGCTTTGCGCTTAATCATGCCGAGGTCTAATGTTTTATTAAAATCAGACATGAAGTGTTTGATCATGGCATCACCAAATTGCTTATATAATTCAGCTAAAGCAGCTTTATTAATATCATTGCCAGCTTCAAGCTCAGCAAAGTTATGCTTAAGGTTAGTCACTAAACCTGCATCTAAATTTACGCCTACTTTATATTGGCCTTGTGGGTCTTTAAATAAGCTTTTTTCAGAAAACTCTACTGACTGTTTAACCACATCATTTGGCGCTTTGCTTAACAATTGCTTTAAAAGAACAGCAACAGTTGATTTGACATAGCCTGCTAGTTTTTCGGCAGTATCACGTTTTTCACTTGCAGGGAAATGCTGAACTAACTTAATTAAGACATTATTAATAATTTCTTCATTCAGTTGTAAAGCAATCTTATCGCGAAGTGGATATAAAGGTTCACTAGAATTTTTATTCGCAATTCCAGTCTGCATATCGTTTAATAAGCCTTCAGAAGGGGTAAAACCAAAAAACGGCATGGTGTATCCTCAAATTATTCGTTTTATTGTCGTGCCAATCGAATCGGTTTTGGCATCCATGAAAGATCCGATACTCGGCAGGGGTTAATATCAAGTCCGCCGCGACGAGTATAAGTTGCATAAACCATCAGCTTTTCAGGCTCTAGATTTTGCCAAATATCGGCAAATATCTGCTCGACACACTGTTCGTGAAAGCCGTTATGCTGACGGTACGAGATAATATAAGCTAAAACACTACGATAACAAGGTTTTTTGCCTTTAAAACGGATAAAAACTGTACCCCAATCAGGCTGTCCAGTGACTGGGCAGTTACTTCTCAAAAGATGAGAATACAGTTCAATTTCAACTTCTTCACCCGACTCATCTCGTTTTAAAAGAGTCGCATCTGGATGTTGTTCTAAACGTTCTGGAGCAAGGTTATCAACACAAATACCTTGAGGCTTAGAAATCTCTAAATCATCTACTTGAAATAGGGTTAACTCAACTTTTGCACCAGCCGCAGCAGAGAGATCTTTTTCAACCGTTTCAATAAATGATTGTTTAGACTCAAACTGAGTGAAATTAAGACTATTAAAGTAAAGTTTTAATGACTTTGACTCAATTAAATTCGGTGAAGATGCAGGTAGCGTAATTCTGCCAATTGCAACTTGCGGAATAGCATGAGCATTTAACCATGAGATTTCAAAAACATGCCACCAATCTTTACCTTGGGTAATGCCTTCAATATGCGAGTAGCTTTCACGAGACTGAGCACGGGCAATTGGAAATAAAACATCAGGTTGATAATTAGTTGGATATTGGGTTTCTTTCCCCAATAAGGACTGTTCGACACTCATTCACGCATTCCTGAACCACGAGCAAGTAAATAGTAAGCAATTCCGTAAAGTAGAACACAGCATGATGTCACAATGATTAAAGAGAATGAAACATTCACATCGCTATGACCTAAAATGCCGAAACGGAAAGCATTAACCATGTAAACAATAGGGTTAATTAAAGAAAGTTTTTGCCAAAAAGGACTAAGTGCACTAATGGCATAAAACACACCACCTAAATAGGTTAAAGGTGTAAGAACAAAGGTTGGAATAATAGAAATATCATCAAATGATTTTGCATAGACTGCATTAATAAAACCACCTAATGAGAAAAGAACCGAAGTAATTAAGACTGTATATATAGTTACAAACCAGTTATGTATGAAAAGGTCAGTAAAGAACATGCTCATTGCAGTCACAATTGTACCAACCAATACCCCACGGCAAATACCACCAATCACGTAGCCCCATAAAATAATATGTAGTGGCACGGGACTCATAATGAGTTCTTCAATACTTTTTTGGAATTTTACACTAAAGAAACTGGAAGACACGTTGGCATAACTATTAGTAATGACAGCCATCATAATTAAGCCGGGCACAATAAATTGCATATAACTCACGCCACCCATTTGCCCAATGCGTGAACCGACCAAATTACCAAAAATGACGAAGTACAAACTCATTGTAATTGCCGGTGGTAATAAGGTTTGTGGCCAAATGCGTAGAAAACGGCGTACCTCTTTACGAACGATGGTCCAGAGAGCAATTTGCAGTTGGCTAAAATTCATTTTGCCTCTCCTTCAAGATTTTTCTCGACCATTTTGACAAATAATTCTTCTAAACGGTTCGATTTATTACGCATACTATGAACACGAATACCTTGAGATTCTAATAACTGAAATAGATCATTTAATGTATGCGCTCTATCCATCGTTACTTCTAAAGTATTGCTATCAATTAAGTTGAACTTGACACCAATAATGTTTAACTGGAGCGGCCCAATCGGTTCGGCTAAATCGAAGATAAATGATTCTTCATTGAGCTGATTAAGGAAGCTCTTCATGCTGGTATCTTCTTTAATTACACCGCGATCAATAATTGCAATGCGACGACACAACATTTCTGCTTCTTCTAAATAGTGAGTCGTTAAAATAATAGAAGTACCGCTTTCGTTCATTTCGGTCAGAAAATCCCACATAGAACGGCGCAATTCGATATCTACACCAGCAGTAGGTTCATCTAGAATAAGAAGTTTAGGCTCATGCATCATGGCACGGGCAATCATCAGACGACGCTTCATTCCACCAGACAGCATACGCGCTTGTATATTGCGTTTTTCCCACAGACCGAGTTTTTCTAAATAATGTTCGGCACGTTTTTCTGCAATCTTTTTATGGATACCGTAATAGCCAGCTTGAGTGACTAAAATATCGAATGTTTTTTCAAACTGGCCAAAGTTAAATTCTTGAGGAACGACGCCAAGCTGCTGTTTTGCTAGAGATGGGTGAGTGTCAAGATTATGCCCAAAAATCTCAACTGTTCCTGAGGTTTTTTTCGTGAGCGAGCTGATAATACCAATGGTTGTTGATTTGCCGGCACCATTTGGGCCTAACAACGCATAAAATTCACCTTCAGGCACAGTGAGGTTAATACCTTTTAACGCCTGAAAACCATTACGATATGTTTTGGACAAATCTCTTAAAACCAAAGCATCAGTCATGAAATTCTCACATTATGAAAGAGGGGTATATTTTGAGCGATAATGATTAATAAACCAAGTAAAATAGTCGGAATTTTATAAAATTAAGATAAATTTAGAAATTATTATATAAAAGCTGGTGCGCCCGGCGGGGATCGAACCCACGACCCCAGGTTTCGGAAACCTGTACTCTATCCAACTGAGCTACGAGCGCATGCTGGGGCACATCATAGGAAAAAAACACTTGCAGGTAAAGCATGAAATACATGCAAAATGAGTTTAATGCTTAATTAAACAGCATTTTCTTTAATATTTATATGCTTTGTTGAATAAGCCGAATTGAATAGTTAATTGTATGCAAGGCGTGGGCAAGTTGATTAGGAGAAATACGTGATTCCTGCAAACTGGTAATCCATTGTATTTGGCATATTTTAAGCTCTTGTATTGTTGTAATTTTCTCTATTTTTAAAATAAGCGGTTTAGTCATAAGCCCACAATGGTCGGCAAGTGTTTTTATCATTAACTGTTGTATTTCTTCGAAAGAAAGAGCCTCAGAAGATATTACTGGTTGAAAATATGTAGTACTGGGCTGATCTAAAGTTTTTTGCTCGGAAAGCTGGATTTCTCCAACAAGATGAGCGGAATGCGGCATAGAGCTATCAACAGATTCTTTTTGATTTTCTTCTACTTTATTTATGGCTGATGTTTTAAAAATAATTTCTTCACCAGTAGATGTTTCGGTAGAAGCAATTGGGGCAATAAGTTTTAATTCAATAAGCTGTTGAATCAGTTCTGGAGATGCAATACGTTTTTTAAATTCACCATTTAAGTTTTGAAAATCTTCATGGTCTATTAATAGTAATAAACGTCTTTGTTTTGCATTTAAAACAATATTGCGTTGTTGAAGCGCAACTCTTCCCAAATTGGTTCTATAAAAACCAGCCATTACTTTTCCCCAATATAAAAAATAAATCAGACTGTTCAATCTTCTGAGTCGAACAGTACTGTTTTTAATAAAATATAAATGGGGTTAACAATAAAACCTAAAAATGACAATATGATGAATAATCTATAAATATCATTTGGTTAAATTATTAAAAGGCACTTTCTAATGCTTTGCGAAGATAGACATCAAGCTCATCTTGGCGTAATAACCATTGAATATAGTCTTTAGGAAGTTCAGCAATTGCTGTGCCTTTATGTTTACCAAAGTTAACCGTAGTAGGGATACGTGCTTCTTCAGAAACTCGGTAAAGCTCTTCAATATCTTGAATATTTAAATGATAGACAATATGCATCAAAATATTAGCAGTTAAAATAATATCGGCATCGGCACGGTGAGCACCTTTAAGCATTTCCCGAGCTTTACTGCTGCCTTGAGAAATCATATAGATCAGTGCTGAGATATTATGAGCTTCTGCATCTGCCCAAACTTTGCGCGCTAAAGCTAAAGTACAAATCGGTTTAATATTCGATACATCTACGCCACAACGAGCAATCGCGGCAATATCGTAATCAATATTATGACCAATAATATAAGTCGTACTTTCTGGCAATTTAAAGGTTTTATAGTGTGGCTGGTTTTCTAAATCTGTTTCTAATATGTGGTGTACTGCCATCGCAGCATAAGAGATAGGGGCACCGACCTGATAGAGCTGATCAAACAATTTGCTTTTATCTAAGGTGAGCTTGCCTCCATTAAGTTCAATCGGGGCGTACGCAATTTCAATAGGCAAACCATTTAGTGTATGAGTTTCTGTATCTAAAATAATGGCTTGCATATTTGGCCCTTCAAACAATTACGAATAGTTATGAATGGTAACAGCTGGCTATTCACTTTAAAACCTGAAGTAATATAGAAAGCAGTCTACAAGGGTAATTTAGATTAAAAAATTAGAATATTCAGTGTATATTTTCATCAAATATAACTTGCGGAAAATAAAGATTAGGCGTAATTCTTTTTAAGACATTTAAAATGTTGATTAAAAAACTAAAGCACAACAAAAATGGAATTTAAGGGATATAGCAATGAAAATGAAACTATTAATGACGAGCGTTCTTAGCACGAGTTTATTTTTAGTCGCCTGTGGAGGAGGGAGCAGTGATGATGACTCACCAATTGTTGATCCATCAGGTACTCCAAACAATAATATTCAAAATCCAGTTGTTAAAGTTGATGCTTACACAAGTACCAATTTAGGATCAGTTGCTGCTGAAAGTAGTATTTTGACTTATAAAATGTTGGGCCAAAGTGGACAAGAAGTGCAGGCAACTAGTCTAGTATTCACACCAAATACACCGCCACCAGTAGGTGGTTGGCCAATTGTGGTTTGGGCACATGGAACCACAGGTGTTGCAGATGCTTGTGCGCCAAGTAAAGCCGCTTTAGCAGACAGTACAAAAGATTTAATTAGTAAATTACTTGCAGCAGGTTATGTTGTTGTAGCACCTGACTATGAAGGCTTGGGGACACCAGGAATCCACCCATTTTTAAATGTTAAAAGCGAGGCCTTTTCAATTACAGATGCTGTGGTTGCAGCGCGTAACTACTTAACACAACGTAATTTGTTAACGTCAAAAAAATGGATGACAGTAGGGCATTCACAAGGTGGGCATGCTGCGCTGGGTGCTGCGCAATATGCGAGTCGTGCGCAGCTAGACTATAAAGGTACGGTAGCGGTAGCGCCAGCCTCTAATTTGGGTTTTATTTTAATTGCTGGAGAGCAATCTGTTGCGAATGCAACCTTGGATAAAAAGATCCCAATGTATGCACAACTTAATACATATACAGCTTTGGTTACAGCAGGGATGCGTAACACACAGCCGAGCTTTGATTATGGGCAAGTATTTACTTCGCAAATCTCAGGTATTGCAGCACAAGCAGAAACGATTTGTTCTGGACCATTGGGGCAAGCCTTTGGAGCTGACATGACAGATTATGCTACAAAACATAATGGAACACTGGATGACTACACACGCACACAGCCTAATTTTATGGCCGTACCGTTAGTTAAAACCTTTTTAGATAAAGATTCGCAGCCGCTACAAGCCAAAGTCACTACACCAATCATTATTTATCAAGGGTTGGGCGATACCACAGTACCTAAAGTAGCAACGGATATCTTGATATCTAATGCCACAGTAGTAGGTACTAAAATTAATAGTTATGTGACGGGTAACTGGGACCATGGGACAGCAATGAGTAGTAATGTGGACAACATTGTTGGCAATGTTCAAATTTTACTAACAGCGCAATAGAGCTATTGATATTTAAAGTATTTTTAACAATGTTGTAAGATAAAGTTAATGATGGGAAATTTAAAAATATAAGCTTTAAGCGAGCTTTTTAATTGATTTATAAACAATGGCTCATTTTTTATAAAACTTGAGCCATTTTTATTTAAAACTGAGCTAACTTGATTCTGTTTAATTATAAACTTCATGCTACAATATGTCGCAATCTTAGCACGGCTTAAAAGCCCTACTTATAGGACCCCCGCTAATGTTTGCCAATATTTCCATTTCTGAATTTGATCCAGAATTAGCTCAAGCAATTGCTTCTGAAGGTGAGCGTCAAGAAGCACATATCGAGTTAATTGCATCTGAAAACTATTGCTCTCCTGCTGTGATGGAAGCGCAAGGATCAAAACTTACGAACAAATATGCAGAAGGTTATCCAGGTAAACGCTATTATGGCGGTTGCGAATATGTGGATGTCATTGAGCAAATGGCGATTGATCGTGCTAAAGAACTTTTTGGTGCAGATTACGCAAACGTTCAACCACACGCTGGCTCACAAGCTAACTCTGCTGTTTATCTAGCGCTTCTTAACCCAGGCGATACTGTTTTAGGTATGAGCTTGGCTCACGGTGGTCACTTGACTCACGGTGCAAAAGTAAGCTTCTCTGGTAAAACTTATAATGCAGTTCAATACGGTCTAAACTCTGAAACAGGTGAGATCGATTATGAAGAAGTTGAACGTTTAGCATTAGAGCACAAGCCACGTATGATCGTTGCTGGTTTCTCTGCTTACAGCCGTGTTGTGGATTGGCAACGTTTCCGTGACATCGCGGACAAAGTTGGCGCTTACCTGTTTGTTGATATGGCTCACGTTGCAGGTCTAGTTGCTGCTGGTGTATATCCAAACCCAGTGCAAATTGCTGACGTAACAACAACTACGACTCACAAAACACTTCGTGGTCCGCGTTCTGGTTTAATCCTTGCGAAAGCGAATGAAGAAATCGAGAAAAAACTTCAATCAGCTGTATTCCCTGGTAACCAAGGTGGTCCATTGATGCATGCGATTGCTGCTAAAGCAATCTGCTTCAAAGAAGCGATGTCTGATGACTTTAAAACTTACCAACAACAAGTTGTGAAAAATGCTCAAGCTATGGCTGAAGTATTAATCGCTCGTGGTTATGACGTTGTTTCTGGCGGTACTGACAATCACTTGTTCTTGTTATCTTTAATCAAACAAGACGTAACTGGTAAAGAAGCTGATGCTTGGTTAGGTGCTGCTCACATTACTGTTAACAAAAACTCAGTTCCAAATGACCCACGTTCTCCATTTGTGACTTCTGGTATCCGTATCGGTACTCCAGCGGTAACAACTCGTGGTTTCGGTGAAGCTGAAGTTCGTGAACTTGCTGGTTGGATTGCTGATGTAATCGACAGCAAAGGTGACGAAAAAGTTATTGCTGACGTAAAAGCGAAAGTTGAAACTGTTTGTGCAAAATTCCCTGTATATGCACAATAAGTTGTAGATATAAAAAAAGCGCCATATGGCGCTTTTTTTATATCAAGTTAATTATGTGAGAATTAACTTTTAGATTTTACCGATGACTCGGTATTATGCCATCCACCACCTAATGCGCGGATTAAATCTACACTGGCAATGACTCTACTACCATTAAGTTGAGCAGAAAGTTGCTCTTGTTGCAAAATAGTACGGTCAGAATCAATTACATCTAGATAGCTGATAGCGCCTTCTCGATAACGTAAATGTGAGAGTTGATTTGCGTGACGTGAAGAAGAGAGGGCTTGATTCTGAGCTTGAATTTGCTGATCAAGAATACGTTGATCGGACAAACCATTTTCAACTTCACGAAATGCATTCAGCACTGTTTGTCTATAATTTGCGATGCTTTCTTCATAAGCTGCTCGCGCTTGAGCAACTCCAGCTTTACGCTGCCCCCCGTCAAATAGCGGTAAAGATAAGATTGTACCCGCGACTGGACCAAGCAAAAATGTACGACTCGACCATTTGCCTAAATCACCTAAACTTGATGACTCATAGCCAAGAGCGCCTGTCAGATCTAACTTGGGGAAAAAAGCAGCGCGAGCAATGCCAATTCGGGCATTATCTGCTGCCATTGCGCGTTCTGCGGCGGCAATATCTGGCCTCCGCTCAAGTAAAGCAGAGGGTAAACCGGCTGGAAGGCGAATACTGTTTGTAGTTAATGGCTGAGCGGCTAAGCTGAAGTCAGCTGGTGTTTTCCCTAGCAATACTGCAAGCGCATGTTCTGCACTTGCTCGATTACGAGCAATATTTAACGCATTGGTTTGGGCTGTAGCCAGTTCAGTTTGTGCACGGAAAACATCTAGCTCGCTGACTAGACCATTACGAAAACGTGTTTGAATTAAGTCTCGTGTCTCGCCAAGCAGCTTAATAGTACGATTATAAATTGCTTGTTCAGCGTCTAACTGACGAATCAGAAAATAACCTTGAGCAACATCTGCTTGTAACGCTAAAAGTGCCGACTGATATAAAGCTTCTTGTTGCTGTACATCGGCCGTCGCTGCGTTAACGCTACTGGCAATACGACCAAATAAATCAAGTTCATATGAAACATTTGCTTGAGCACGCCATAATGTTTGTGCAGATGTATGAGCATTTTCATCTAAACCTAATGAAGCAGGAGAAGGCTTTTGTCGTGTCGGTCCAAAGCCAGCACCAATACTAGGCAAGCGTTCTGCTTGCGCAGCCGATCTTAAAGCGCGTGAAGCCTGAATATTAGCTGCTGCGGCTTTAAGGCTCTGATTCCCAGCAATTGCTTGTTGCTCTAGTTCGTTTAACTGCGCATCATTAAAAACACGCCACCATTCGCCACGAGATTGTGCATCGGCAGGTTGAGCAATTTTCCAGTTGTTATCTTCAAGTTTTTGGTCAGATTCTTTAAATTTAACAGGAACTATGACTTTTGCAGGTTGATATTCCAGAGCCAATGAGCAGCCTGCAAGGAGCAGGCTGCTCATGAGTGAGGACACTAACCATTTTTGTTTCAATGCTGTCATCAAATGTCCTCCTTAGTGATCATGTGGGTTGGCTAGTGGTGCTTCATGAACAGCGGCCGAGTGCAATTTATGTTTACTCAATGTACGAATCAGGACATAAAATGCTGGGGTCAGGAATAATCCAAACAGTGTCACGCCGATCATGCCGAAGAACACAGCAACACCCATGGCATGGCGCATTTCAGATCCGGCACCCGTAGAAGTGACTAACGGTACAACACCCATAATGAAGGCAATTGAAGTCATTAAAATTGGGCGTAAACGTAATCGACTTGCTTCAACCGCCGCTTTAAACGCAGTTGCGCCTTGCATTTCGAGTTCTCGTGCAAACTCGACAATTAAGATGGCATTTTTACAGGCCAGCCCGACCAGTACCATTAGACCAATTTGAGTAAAGATATTGTTATCTCCACCTGTCAGCCAGACACCTGTCAGAGCTGCCAAGATTCCCATTGGTACAATCAAAATCACAGCTAAAGGTAAAGTTAGACTTTCATATTGAGCCGCCAATACCAAAAATACGAGTAATACACTAATCGGGAAGACCCAAAGTCCTGCATTACCTGCCAAGATTTTTTGGTAAGTTAAATCAGTCCATTCAAATTTAATGCCACGCGGTAAGGTCTGTGTAGCAATACGTTCAGCAGCAGCCTCGGCTTGGCTAGATGAATAGCCCGGTGCAGGACCGCCGTTAATATCAGCTGAGGTATAGCCGTTATAGCGGACAACCATTTCAGGGCCGTAAGTTTGGGTCACATTTACCAATGAAGATAACGGAACCATTTGCCCAGCACTGTTACGAGTTTTAAGTTGCAAAATATCTTCAGGATTAGAACGGAAAGGTGCATCGGCTTGAGCACGAACCTGATAAACACGGCCAAAGCGGTTGAAGTCGTTAACGTACTGTGAACCTAAATAAATCTGCATGGTATTGAAGACATCGGTTACAGCGACACCTTGCTGCTTAGCTTTAACACGATCTAAATCTACATTAAGTTGAGGCACATTAATTTGATAACTTGAGAACATTGGACCAAGTTCAGGGGCTGATTGTGCTGCTTTCATAAAGTTTTGAGCAGCATCATTCAAGGCTGAATAGCCTAAGGCACCTCGGTCTTCAAGTTGAAGTTTAAAGCCGCCCATGGTACCTAAACCCATTACCGGTGGCGGTGGGAAAACTGCAATATAAGCATCTTGAATTGCTGAATATTTCTGGTTGAGAGCGCCTGCAATTGCATTCGCAGATAAGTCTTTGGCCTTACGTTCATCAAATGGTTTTAATGTCACAAAGACAATACCAGCGCTTGAACTGTTGGTAAAACCGTTAATGGATAGGCCAGGGAAGGCAACCGCACTTTCTACACCAGGTTGTTTAAGTGCAGCGTCACTCATTTTACGAATAACAGCTTCGGTACGGTCTAAAGATGCACCATTCGGTAGTTGGGCAAAGCTAATTAAATATTGTTTATCTTGTGCCGGTACGAAACCACCAGGGACAATATAAGAAATACCTATTGTTAACCCAAGAAGAGCAGCATAGACACCCATTGCTGAGGCTTTATGAGTTATGACACGGCTCACGCCCTGGCTGTAACGATCAGAAGTGCGCGAAAATACGCGGTTAAACAGTGCAAAGAAACGGCCGAACACACGGTTCATAATGCGAGTTAATGCATCAGGTTTGGCATCATGTCCTTTAAGTAACATAGCTGCCAAAGCTGGGGAAAGTGTAAGCGAGTTAAATGCCGAAATGACTGTTGAAATAGCAATAGTCATAGCAAATTGTTTATAAAACTGGCCCGTTAAACCTGTCATAAAGGCAAGCGGAACAAAAACAGCAACAAGAGTTAAAGCAATCGCAATAATTGGCCCACTTACTTCTCGCATAGCACGATAGGTTGCGTCTCTTGGGCTTAAACCAGCTTCAATATTCCTCTCGACATTTTCGACGACCACAATCGCGTCATCGACTACAATTCCGATGGCAAGTACCATCCCAAACAGTGACAGTGCATTGATGGAATAACCAAAGGCAAGCATAAGTGCAAATGTACCAATAATAGAAACCGGTACTGCAAGCAATGGAATGATAGAGGCACGCCATGTTTGTAAGAATAAAATCACAACTAAAACGACAAGTGCGATGGCTTCAAGCAGGGTATGAACAACTGCTTTAATACTTGCACGAACGAATTGAGTTGGGTCGTAAACAATGTCGTATTTAATGGAAGATGGAAAATCTTTTGAAAGTTCCTTCATTGTGCTGCGCACTTGATCAGAAACTTGTAAAGCGTTAGCACCCGGTGCTTGGAAAATTGGAATCGCAACAGCTTGCTTATTATCTAACAATGAACGCAAGCCATATTGTGAGGCTGCAAGTTCAACACGTGCAACATCACCCAATCGGGTTACTGCGCCATCGGGTGCAGTTTTTAAGATGATATCTGCGAACTCTTGTTCGGTGGTTAAACGACCTTGAGCATTGACTGAAAGTTGTACAGGTGAATTGGTTGGTGCGGCACCAATCGTACCTGCTGCAACCTGAATATTTTGTTCACGGATTGAATTTACAATTTCAGTTGCTGTAAGGTTGCGCTGAGCCACTTTTTGCGGGTCGAGCCACACACGCATGGCGTAGTCACCAGAACCGAATAAACCCACTTCACCTACGCCTTGTAAACGTGCCAGACGGTCTTTGACGTTAAGTACGGCATAGTTACGTAAGTAAGTCATGTCATAGCGGTTATCTGGTGAAGTCAGATGCACAACCATGGTTAATGTGGGGGAGCTTTTTAGGGTTGTTACCCCTAAACGCTGTACGTCTTCGGGTAAACGAGGCAATGCTTGCGACACACGGTTTTGAACCAGTTGTTGGGCTTTGTCCGGGTCGATACCAAGTTTGAAGTTCACCGTAATGGTTAAGTTACCGTCACTGTTGGCCTGTGACTGCATATATAGCATGTCTTCTACGCCATTGATCGATTCTTCAAGTGGAGAGGCAACGGTTTCAGCAATGACTTTTGGGTTTGCACCTGGATATTGAGCACGCACCACCACAGATGGCGGAACAACTTCTGGATATTCAGAAATTGGTAACTGGAATACCGAAAGTAAACCAGCAAGTAGAAGTAATACTGATAGCACACCCGCAAAGATTGGCCGATCAATAAAAAATTTAGAAATATTCATATTTTATTAACCTTTTGCCGGAGTTGATGTTTTTTCTGTTGGCTGAGGTTGAGCGGGATTGGTGTTAGCAGTAATTTGTGCATTCGGCATTGGAACGAGATGCGGTGTAACAGGGTCACCGGGTCGAATACGTTGTAGACCATTCACCACTACACGGTCACCCGCTTGTAAACCGCTATTGATAATTTGTAAGCCATCTTGCTGTGTACCAAGCTTCACTTCGCGATAAGCCGTTTGATTTTTAGCATCGACAACCACAACAAAACGTTTATCTTGATCGACCCCAATAGCTGTTGGACTAATCAGAATTGCTGAACGAGGTTGGCCTCCACCAAGACGAATTCGAGCATATAAACCAGGAAGTAAAACCCCATTTGGATTATCGAAAGTCGCACGAACACGAATCGTACCTGAGGTTGTATCTAGGTTGTTGTCGATTGAGTTGATGGTTCCCTCACGAGAAAATCCAGTTTCATTGGCAAGTCCCATATAGACAGGAACTTGTGCAGAGTTGCGCTGATTGCTGATGTATTTGAGGTAGGTTTGTTCATCAACATCGAAAGATGCATAAAGTCGGGATACAGACACTAAACTTGTTAAAACTTGTGCTCCGTTACCAGCAGAAACCACGTTGCCCACGGTCACTTCCGCACGAGAAATTCGGCCGCTGACTGGTGCAGTAATACGCGTGTACTCAAGATTTAGGTGTGCAGATTGAACAGCTGCTCTGGCTGCTTGTAGGTTAGCACTGGCTGAGCGCGCATCATTTTCTGCCAGATCAAGCTCTTGGCGTGATACAGCATTACTTTGGATTAGACGCTGAATGCGGGAAAGATTGGTTGCAGTGTAGGTGACTTGTGCTTCAGCTGAAGCGAGTTGAGCTTTGGCACGATTCAGTTCTGCTTCAAATGGGCGAGGGTCAATTATAAAAAGTAAATCGCCTTTTCTAACCAGACTGCCATCTTTGAAGTGTACAGCAATGAGTTTTCCTGAAACCTGAGGCCGAATATCGACTTGATCAATGGCTTCTAAGCGACCGGAATATTCTTGCCAATCAGTAATGGTTTTGCTGATGACATTAGAAATATCAACAGTAGCTGCTTGTTGGGCTGTGGTCGGTGCAGCTTTTGCATCGGCATTTTCATGTAAGAACATAAAACTGCCACCCGTTGCCAAAATGGCGACAAAGATGGCAGACAGCGCGAACTGTTTGCGAGAAAATGACATGAGGTGCTCCTACTTATTTGGATACCTGTTTTCAGACTTTTAGTTATGGTCCGTATGGGAGAAACAGGGTTTATGGGATGAACGGAGCATAAAAGTTTGTCAATCACGAATAAATATATTAAATTCGATAACACTATTCGTATTTTTATAACAATTGATGTGTTTGAATTAAAAAATGCATTGATAGGAGTGTGCGTGTGGATCTATTTCATGCCATGAAAGTATTTAACAAAGTTGTCGAAACAAATAGTTTCAGTTTAGCGGCTGACAGTTTAGGGCTACCGCGTGCTTCTGTGACAACAACTATTCAGGGTTTAGAGAAACATTTACAAGTTCGGTTATTGAACCGAACCACCCGTAAACTCAGTTTGACACCCGATGGCGCGGTTTATTATGAACGTACTTCGCGAATTTTAGCCGATGTTGAAGATGTTGAATCGAATTTTCATGATTCGGAACGTGGCCCACGAGGCCGACTACGCATTGATGTTAAAGCCTCGATTGGGCGGCTGATTCTCATTCCGATGCTTTGTGATTTTCATGCCAAGTATCCCGATATTGATTTGGTGATTGGAATGAGTGATCGCCCAGTCGATTTGGTGCAAGATGCGGTGGACTGTGTTATTCGTATTGGTCAGTTAAAAGATTCAAGTTTAGTTGCCCGTCGTATCGGAACAATTCAGTGTGTGACCGTTGCTGCACCTCGTTACTTGGCGGAACATGGCGAACCGGAAACTATTGATGACTTAAAAAAACATCAGGTCGTGCATTACTTTAATAGTCGTACCGGACGTAATATCGACTGGGATTTTATGGTTGATGATGAGATTCATAGCGTTGGCGTGAAAGGGCGTGTTTCTGTCAACGATGGTGATTCATATGTCGATTTGGCTGTACAGGGTTTTGGCTTAATTCAGTGCCCATATTATATGGTGGCGAAACATCTGGAGGATGGCTCGCTCAAGGAAGTGCTGACTGAATGGTTGCCAGCACCCATGCCAATTTCAGTCGTATATCTACAAAACCGTCATTTATCGCCTAAAGTTCGTGTGTTTGTTGATTGGGTTGCCGAATTATTTGCAGGTTGTCCATTGTTGAGTGGTTGCTCAATGGTATGGGATCAGAAATGTGAATTTGCCAGCGCCAAAGAACATAACCATGAATACACCATTCGGACATTGGTCGAAAATGAAAATATGGCAGAGGCTTATACACTCAAAAACTAACTTCTCAGTTTGAATGATTTTTCAACATTTAATCGGTTAATAAGATCTGCTGTTTTGACAACTTCCTGATTTTTTAACTTATGGTATAAAAATTGCAATTATTTCGGCAGAAGAGTAAGTTTGAAATACTCAAGTTTTTATCACCTTATTTGGATTTCAAGGAGAAGCTTCAAGATGGCAAGCTTTATGAAAAAAATGTTCGTTTCAACAACCTTAGTTCTGGCTGCTGTTGCGACTAATGTGCAAGCAAAGGATTGGAAGGTGATTCGTTTTGGTACTGAGTCCTCTTATGCGCCGTTTGAATATAAAACACCAGATGGCAAGTTAACTGGTTTTGATGTTGATTTAGGTAATGCCGTTTGTGCAAAACTTAAAGCCAAATGTGTTTGGGTTGAAAACTCTTTTGATGGGATGATTCCAGCACTTAAAGCGAAAAAATTTGATGGCATTCTTTCATCAATGACGGTGACTGATGAACGTGCAAAACAAATTTTGTTTAGTAGCAAAATCTACAATACGCCAACGCGCATGGTTGCAAAAAAAGGCTCGCCGTTATTGCCGACAGCTGCCTCTTTGAAAGGTAAACGTGTAGGTGTACAACAGGGCACAATTCAAGAAACTTATGCTAAAACCTATTGGGCACCAAAAGGTGTAACCGTTGTACCTTATCCAGTCCAAGATTTGATTTACCAAGACATGATGTCAGGTCGTTTAGATGCAACGTTACAAGATGCAATCATGGTTGATGGTGCTTTCTTAAAACAACCAAAAGGCAAAAACTTCAGCTTTGTGGGTGGCAATGTAGTTGATGCGAAAACACTGGGTGTAGGCGCAGCGATTGGCTTACGCAAAGAAGATGCAGATTTGAAAGCGAATATTGATAAAGCACTCGCAGCAATCATTGCGGATGGTACATACAAGAAACTAGAGAAAAAATATTTCTCCTTTAACATTTACTAATGATGTGAAAAATGTCGGCTGAGTGCCGACATTTTTAAATCTATTCTCATCTCATCAATATTAGATATTGTTTTTAAGGAGAAGATGAGTCATGTTTTTATCTGGCTATGGGCCACTCCTTCTCAGCGGGACATGGATGACCCTCCAGCTTGCGCTGTTGTCACTTTTGCTTTCTGTCATTATTGGCTTAATTGGTGCGAGCTCAAAACTCTCTAGTGTTAAAGCCTTACGTTATATTGCGACCGCCTATACCACGCTCATTCGTAGTGTGCCTGACTTGGTGATTATGCTGCTGTTATTTTATAGCTTGCAGTTGGGTCTAAACCAAATTACTGAATCACTGCAAATGGACCAAATTGATATCAACCCATTTGTGGCTGGGGTGATTACTTTAGCGTTCATTTATGGTGCATATTTTACCGAGACCTTTCGTGGTGCATTTCAATCGGTTCCAACAGGGCAAATTGAAGCAGCAATGGCCTATGGTATGACCCCTTGGCAGGTTTTTCGCCGTGTATTATTCCCTCAAATGATGCGTTTTGCATTGCCAGGCATCGGTAACAACTGGCAGGTCTTGATTAAGGCAACTGCACTGGTTTCAATTATTGGCCTGACTGACATTGTAAAAATTACACAAGATGCAGGTAGAGGTACCATGCAGCTGTTCTTTTTCAGCATCGTGGCTGCTGCGATTTATTTGGCAATTACCACAGTGTCGAACCTGATTTTAATGTGGCTTGAACGTCGTTATTCTGCTGGTGTGAGGAAGGGACAATTATGATTGAAATCCTTCAACAATATTGGCAGGCATACCTTTGGACAGATGGTTTACAAATAACCGGAGTAGCGATGACTGCTTGGTTATTGGTGCTTTCTATTGGTATTGGTTTTGTGCTTGCTGTGCCTTTGTCACTTGCACGAGTATCAGAAAATCTTTGGTTGCGTGGTCCAGTTTGGTTGTTCACATATGTTTTTCGTGGCACACCACTGTACATCCAATTGCTGATTATTTACTCAGGTATCTACAGCTTTGATTACATCCATGAACATCAGACGCTTGATGCGTTTTTTCGAGAGGGTATAAATTGCACCATTTTGGCATTCGCGCTCAATACTGGTGCATATACGACTGAAATCTTCGCTGGGGCGATTCGTTCTATTCCACATGGCGAGATTGAAGCTGCACAAGCTTTTGGAATGTCAAAATGGAAACGTTATACCCGCATTATTATTCCGTCGATGTTGCGCCGTGCTTTACCATTTTATGGGAATGAAGTCATTTTGATGTTGCACGCGACAACCATTGCATTTACAGCAACTGTTCCTGACATTTTAAAAATTGCACGTGATGTGAATGCGGCAACCTATAACACCTTCAATGCTTTTGGAATTGCCGCAGTGTTGTATGCGATGCTGGCATTTATTTTGATTTGGCTGTTTCGTCGGCTTGAAAAACGTTGGTTGGCATTTTTAAAGCCATCGAATCATTAGGAGACATAAATGGAACACGTTGCAAAACTAGTGATTCGCGATTTACATAAGACATTTGGTGATCATGAAGTACTTAAAGGAATATCACTTGATGCAAATGCTGGTGATGTGATTAGTATCATCGGTTCATCTGGTTCAGGTAAAAGTACCTTACTGCGCTGTATCAACTTTTTAGAACAACCGAGCAATGGCACCATTAAGCTTAATGGTGAAAAACTACGCACAGTCTTTGATAAAAAAGGCAATTTAAAAGTGGTTGACCCAAAGCAACTACAAAAAATGCGTACCCAGCTCATGATGGTATTCCAGCATTTTAATTTATGGTCGCACATGACGGTGCTGGAAAATATCATTGAAGGGCCAATTCATGTACTTGGGGTAAAACGTGCTGAGGCAGAAGAACGAGCACGGAAATATCTACGTAAAGTTGGATTGCCTGAAAACGTTGAAAGTAAATATCCTGCATTTTTATCTGGTGGTCAGCAGCAGCGTGTAGCGATTGCTCGTGCTTTGGCGATGGAACCGGAAGTCATGTTGTTTGATGAACCAACCAGCGCGCTTGACCCAGAGTTGGTGGGTGAAGTACTAAAAGTAATGCAGGGTTTGGCTGAAGAAGGACGTACTATGATTGTGGTAACACATGAAATGGGCTTTGCACGTCATGTGTCTAATCAAGTGATTTTTTTGCATCAAGGGAAAATTGAAGAACAGGGCCATCCTGATGAAGTACTCAATAACCCGAAAAGTGAACGTTTAAAGCAATTTTTAACGGGTAGTTTAAAATAAGCTGTTCATACCGAGTATGGTGAAATTTTTTACAAAGGATTCTCACCGTACTCGGTTGCTTTTTAATTATATTTTATAAATGAGTATTTTTAGAAAATACATTAATAATCACGATACCTGCAATCATTAGAGTTAAACCAATGCAGGCTGCTAAGTCTAAATGCTGTTTATAGAATATCCAGCCAATGGCTGAAATTAAAATAATACCTGCACCAGACCAAATGGCATATGCAATTCCGATTGGAATCGTTTTTAGCGTAAGGGACAATAAATAAAAAGCAATTGCATAGCCTACAACTGTAATGATAGATGGAATCGGAACAGTAAAACCTTGAGATGCTTTTAAGGCTGAAGTTGCAATGACTTCACAAGCAATCGCAATTGCTAAATAAAGATAAGACATGGAGAGCTGCGCCAGAATGAGTTTTAATCAATCTATATGAAATGTTGAAATGGTTTGACCAGTTTTAACGATTATTTAATTTTTTTGGTACAAAAATATTAGTAAATCAAACTGAACTGATAAATTGATTTTATCACTAGCAAAGCAATATAAACCATTAATAAAAACTAATCGCCAATGGTTAAAGCGCCATGTTTAATCGACAGCATAAGCTAGGATTGATGCTCTCATATCTCTCTTCGCATGCTGTAAATTATGAATGAGTAGCGATTTTTCCTATATTGTTTTGGGTGGCAAGCATATTTTTTGCTAGCTCTCCTAAGCGCATCAAAGCGTTTAACATTTTTGGGTTCAACTCAAAACACGCTGCAATACGTAAACAATGACTAAAACGCTTATCAGCCGAACATAAAATTCCTGGCATACATAAGATTGTTTCATCCATTGCCTGATGAAACAATTCTAATGTGTCGATAGATTCAGGTAGTTCTAGCCATAAAATAAATCCAGCTTGTGGGCGACTGACTCGAGTACCGAGCGGGAAATAACGACAAATATAAGACTTGATGGTGTCAATTTGTTGTTGATAGCGTTTTTTGAGTTGACGTAAATGTAGGTCATAACCGCCATTTTCTAAGAAAAGTCCTAAAGTTTCGGTGAGTAAAACTGGTTCTGCAACAGTTGACGTAAATTTTAGTTGCTGCACAATATTACGGAAGCGCCCAGCTTCTAACCAACCAATTCGATAGTCAGGTGCCACAGTCTTGGTATAGCTACTACATACTAGTACCCATCCATTTTGATCAAATGCCTTAATGTTGGGTAAGAGGGGTTCGGCTAGTTGCAATTCGGCATACATCGCATCTTCAATAACAGGAACTTGAAACTGATTAGCGAGCTCTGCCAAGCGACGGCGGCTACTTTCGGGCATACTAAAACCGAGAGGATTATGTCCTGTCGGAATCGTTAATATGGCTTGTACACTTTGTGATTTTAAGAGCTCCTCAAGCGTATCTAGACACATGCCTGTATGTGGCGAAGTCGGTACTTCTACAATTTTTCGGCCTAAATTATAAAGGAGCGGGTACAAATTATGAAAAGTAGGAATCTCAAGGGCTACGGTGTCACCAGCTTGAGTGGTGGCCATAATTGCGAGACTTAAAGCTTCCATCGTGCCGTGAGTCAGCACAATATCATCTGCTGAAAGAAACATACCGAGTTGTAAGCTTCGTCTAGCAATTTGTGTACGTAGTCGTGTTGACCCAGGTGGTAAGGTATAGCTTTTAAAAATATCTGGTTGTGTTCGTAAAACCTGTGCAGTTAAGCGTTTTAAACGTTCAATTGGGTAGAAATTTTCCCCTGAGGGGCAAGCTAGGGCCAGATTAATATAGGCTGGGTCCATTTGCTTTTTAACGATTTGTGCGAGAAAACAGCTAATTCCTGAAAGTGGCACTTTTTCTTCACTCACATAACGCTCTTCGAGTTCTGGCAAATTTGAAGGTGCATGACAAACATAGTAACCAGATTGAGGTCGAACGGAAATCAAACCTTGATCTTCAAGCTGACGATACGCTTCTTTTACGGTATTAATGCTGACCTGATAATGGTTTGCACAGTCTCGTATTGAAGGTAGACGCGAACCAATAGGTTGCCGCCCATTCTGAATTTGAAGGGTTAAGTCATCACTTACTTTTTTATATTTGTACATATCAATTCATTAAAAAGCCAAAGCAATGGGTACACTTTATAGTGATCTGTTATTTATCTCAAATATTGTGATTACTTTAGATTGGTCTGTTTAATCGAGTTCTGAACTTAAAAACTGTGTCTATTATTTTTCATATTAACTGATACTGTAACCATTAAAAATAAATCAGTAAGATCAAAAAATGGTAAGGAATTAAAACCATAATTTTTTAATATCAAAATGAGTAGGAGTGGTCTATGTCCGTTGTAGCATTTAAACAAGTTGATGTTTTTACTTCACAAGTATTTAAAGGAAATCCTGTCGCGGTGATTATGGACGCTAGTACCTTAACATCTGAACAAATGCAGGCGATTGCCAATTGGACCAATCTCTCTGAAACTACATTTGTATTGCCTGCTACAGATTCGCAAGCCGATTATCAGGTTCGAATTTTTACTCCGCAAAGTGAATTACCATTTGCAGGCCATCCTACAATCGGCACAGCCCATGCTTTACTTGAAGCTGGTCTAATTTCGGCTAAAGAAGGGAAATTGGTACAGCAATGTGGTGCAGGTTTAGTTGCTCTTACGGTAAGTGAATTAAATCATATTTCCTTTGAACTACCACAACCTAAAATTACACCTTTAGATCAAACCCAGACTGAAAAACTAGCAGCGATTTTAAAATGTGAAATTAATACGCAATGGAATGCCACATTAGTTGATGTAGGCGCACGCTGGGTTGTCTTGCAAGCTGTAAACGCGCAAGCTGTTTTAGATAGCCAACCAGACTTCGCTGCTCTAAAAGAACATGATTTAGAAATGAAAGTTGGGGGAGCGACGGTTTATGGTTTTTATGAAAATAATGATGAGCAAAAATATATAGAAGTTCGCTCATTTGCTCCTTCAATTGGAGTAAATGAAGATCCAGTTTGTGGTAGTGGTAATGGCAGCGTAGCGTCTTTTATTCGTTACCATGGTATTTTGCCAGCACAGAACGATGTAGTTCTTTCTTCACAAGGTCGCGTTTTAGGACGTGACGGACAGCTTCAACTAAATTTATATCAAGATAAAATTTTAGTAGGTGGAACTGCTGTTACCTGTATCGATGGCACGATTAACCTATAAAACAGATATAAAAAAACCGAGGTAAAGTCCTCGGTTTTTTAATTAGAAAATCTTATTTTTCTACGAAAGCACGTTCAATTACGTAGTCGCCCATTACACCCATACGAGGTGATTCAACTAAACCATGTTCGTCAAGTAACGCAGCAACGTCTTTCAAGAAAGCAGGGCTACCGCAAAGCATTGCACGGTCAGTTTCACGGTTAAAGCGTGGTAAACCAACTTTTTCAAATAAAGCACCAGTTTCAATTGCAGTGGTAACACGGCCTTGAGTGTGGAAAGGTTCACGAGTTACAGTAGGGTAGTAAACAAGTTTGTCTTTAATGCCTAATTCTTCAAAGAATTCATGGTTTGGAAGTTCATTCAAGATAAGGTCTTGATAAGCTAATTCAGAAATATAACGTGTGCCATGAACAACAATTACTTTTTCAAAGCGTTCGTAAGTTTCTGGGTCACGAATAATTGACAAGAATGGAGCAAGACCAGTACCAGAAGATAAAAGGTACAAGTTTTTACCCGGTAAAAGGTCATCATGAACCAAAGTACCTGTCGGTTTTTTAGAAATTAAAATTTCATCACCAACTTGTACTTTTTGCAAAATCGAAGTTAAAGGACCATCTTGTACTTTAATTGAGAAGAATTCTAACTCTTCTTCGTAGTTTGCACTTGCAATCGAATACGCACGCATTAACGGTTTGCCATTCACTTCAAGTCCGATCATTACGAACTGACCATTTTTAAAACGTAAGCTAGTGTCGCGTGTAGTTTTAAAACTGAAAAGGGTGTCATTCCAGTGGTGAACATGAGTAATGCGTTCGACGTTAAAAGCAGCCATTAAAGGTCTCGATCACGATTAAAAGAAAACAGATTGCTATTCTAATCTAATTTCATTCCCGATAAACTGAATATATTTAATTGTGTTTATAAGAAAAAGTGATGATCAACTCTGTCACCTTCCCCCTAATCGGCCACATGTGCTCTCCATATCGAGAAAAATTCGGTATTCCACGCCAGCCTAATTTGGTAAATATCGAATCATATATCGACATGATAGAACCTTATAATGACTTGTTGGCTTTTGAAGGAATTGAACAATTTAGTCATCTCTGGCTAGTCTGGCAGTTTCATGACAATAAGAATCAGGGCAGTGTAGATAAATTCCGTCCACAGGTTCGTCCACCACGATTAGGGGGCAATGAAAAAATTGGCGTATTTGCTACACGTAGCATGTATCGACCCTCTCCAATTGGGCTGTCAGTGGTAAAGCTGAATAAAGTTGAAAAAGTCGGTAAGTCAGTTCGTGTATATGTCACAGGAAGTGATTTATTAAATGGCACTCCTATTTTAGACATCAAACCCTATATTCAATATTCCGATGCGATTGCTGATGCACAAAGTGGTTATGCACATGCAGAACCAGAGCGTAAATCAGTCATTTGGTCTGAATCTGCTCTCATTGCTCAAAAATATTTTCTACAAAATAAAGAAATGAATTCTCAATATCTTGATGAGCTTGAGCAGGTATTGGCTTTAGACCCTCGACCTGCTTATCAAGAAGACCCTGAACGAATTTATAAAATGAAATTCTCAGACTTTGATATTCATTTTAAAGTTGATCAATTTGTAATTACAGTTGTTGATGTAATGAAGGCTTCTTCAGTCACTCAATAAAGATATTTTTAAAACCAATGTATGTTGAGCCAAAGTAAAGCAATGAATATAGCCATATGAATAAGCTGGGCGGGAACGAAAGCCAGTGCATAGAGCAGCCCGCCCGAAATTGCAGAGTTCACGCTTTTGGCAAGTGCATGCACTGCAAAGCCTCCTAAAAAGGCAATTAATAAAGGCGTCATATGTGTGCTATCAGGTTCACCTTGTACAATGACTGCCGCAATAGCTGCATGTATTTCAAATAAAGAAGCGAGCAGGGTTCCAGCGATTAATCCTGCATCGCCTAAAGATATACTTAAACCATAAACACCTGCCTGAATGAGGGTGAGTGTTCCGGCAATAATAATGGCTTCTTTTAAGCTGAACATTCTTGAGTCGAGTTCGGGTGAACTAGTGCTAGGCTCTGCTTTACGTAATAAAATAAAGGCCCATATTGCTAAAACAACTAATGCAATAAGTGTAGGAAATATAATCAACTTAAACCAAGCAAAACTAATACCGATCACAATAATTAAGGTCTGAATGAGCGTTGAAACACAAGACATTAATGCAGCACCTGCATTTGTGGTGGCATTCGCACGACCAGAGCGTACTTCTAAACCCAGACTGGCAATAGCTGCTGTACTGGAAACAAAACCTGAAGCTAAAGAAGAAAGTAATAATGCATTTTTAGAGGAGAGTAACCGCTTCGCAATATGCGCGAGTGCTTGCACAAATAAAATTAAAGTAAGTAATTTTAAAATGACATGTGGATTTAAAACAGGCCCCCAGAAAGGCTTATTAGGAACTAAAGGCAACGCAATTAAGAGCAAGGCGAGTAGGAAAATACCATCACGCAATTCTGATTCGGTAATCCACTGACTAGCAATGCCATGCATAGATTGCTTAGCCAATAAAATAATTGTCATGATGACGGCTAGTCCAGCAGCCAATGAGATATTCCAAATACAAAGTGCCCCAATGAAGTAGGTCATAATAAAGGCAAGTTCAGTGGTCACACCAGGGTCATTTGGCTGATTTTTGAGAGATACAATACTGATTGCCCCAATGATTAAAGCTCCAACAATCCCAATTTCAGTGCCAAATAAAAAACAGATTGCTCCTAATAGCGCACTAATTGCAAAAGATCTGAAACCAGCGAAAGTTTTATATTCATGTTTGAGCTTACTTCGTTCACGTTCTAGACCAATTAATAAGCCACAACCGAGAGCCGCAGCAATGACTGTAATGAATTCTTCAAAAGATGTTGTTTGTAATGACGTTGTCATTGGAAGTTCCATATTACTTCCTCTTTGGTTTATTGTTATATGTAGATTTTAATCATTTTAAAATCAGATGTTCGCCTTCAGTTTATGCTTTTTATTATGGTGAGCATAGTGTCTTTTTTAGACAAAGCAACGTACAAAATATTTTTATAAACATGACCTGTGACGCAAAAAAATATTAAGCTGAGAATTGGTTTAATTAATTGAAGTTGAATGATATTTTAAAATTGGATTTAAATAAATTGGGATAAGTTAAATCAAAAATATCTCTGCTATATTGTAAAAATATATTGGGGATAACGCATGAATGCACATGTAGACGTGGATACGTATTGGTGTCTAGAACAACTATTACAAGAAGGCCGTATTACAGAACGAGATAAATTACTGGTACAGTCAAGCCAGCGCCAAAAAGACCAGTTGAAATGGCATCCTTTACAGTGGATCGCATATTTTAATTTAAAAGATCAGCAGCACACACAGGCCCATTTAAGTTTAAATCGTTTGTGCTTATGGTTTGCAGATCGGGTTCAACTTCCTCTATTTGTGATTGATCCTTTAAAGGCAGATGTGAGTGCTTTAACTCAAGTCATGTCACAAGAATTTGCTATTCGCAATCATATTTTAGCTGTCGAAATTCATGCCGATCGAATTGTGATTGGAACAGACCAGCCATTTCAAACAGATTGGCTCAATAATCTTGAACGAAGTCTAGCTCCTAAAAAAATTGAGCGGGTATTACTCAATCCCGAACAGTTACAACGTTATTTGCGAGAATATTATCAGGTCAGTCGGGCGGTAAACTCAGCTCAAAAAGATGCAGCTCATGACCGTGAAAATAAAAATGTTGAAGCTCTTTTACAACTTGGGGATAGCCAAAACCCAGATGCGAATGATCAGCATATTGTGAAATTAGTTGATTGGATTTTACAGTTTGCATTCGAGCAGAGCGCCAGTGACATTCATATGGAACCGCGCAAAGATAATGGTAAAGTCAGGTTTCGTATTGATGGGGTTTTGCACACCATTTATAACATGCCTTCAAATACGCTGACCGCCGTGATTGCACGTATTAAGATTTTAGGACGTTTAAATGTCGCCGAAAAGCGTAAACCACAAGATGGTCGATTAAAAACTCGGACGCCAAAAGGGCAAGAAACAGAGCTACGTTTATCAACTTTGCCAACTGCATTTGGTGAAAAACTGGTTATGCGTATTTTCGATCCCGATGTCTTGGTACGTTCTTTTCATCAACTGGGTTTTGAAGAGAGCCTATTACAACAGTGGCAGCAATTAACAAAAAATAGTCATGGCATTATTTTAGTCACGGGTCCTACAGGTTCAGGTAAAACGACAACGCTATATTCTTCTTTAAAGCAGCTCGCAACAGATCAGGTTAATGTATGTACCATTGAAGATCCAATTGAAATGTTAGAGCCTAGTTTTAACCAGATGCAGGTCAACAATGCAATTGAATTAGGCTTT